>NZ_JBHSCH010000050.1:0-34669 GCF_042651065.1 Teichococcus aestuarii | reverse complement strand
GGCCGACCCCCGCCCTTAGCGACACACTCAAGAACGTCGCTAAGATCAGGAGCTATCTCACATCCAGGAAGGCGGCCGCGGCCGGACGGATACGGACGATCCGCATGCCTTGACCAACCTTGCCCATGTGCTGGCCGCGCAAGGCTGGCCGGAACAGGCGCTGCCATTGGCGCAGCGCGCCCATGTGCTGGCGCCGGAGGATCCACTGCCGCGCGCCAATTATGGCCGTCTGTTGCTTCTGGCCGGGCGCTACGCGGAAGGCTGGGAGGCTTGCCGCGTGCGGGCGCACGGGCAGGATGCGATCTCGCGCGATTTCGGATTGCCGGAATGGAATGGCGAGTCTCTGCCGGCGCCTGGACGAATCCTGATCTGGCGGGAGCAGGGCATCGGCGACGAGGTGATGTTCTGTTCGATCCTGCCCGATCTGCTGGCAGCAGGGCACCGCGCGACAGTGCTCTGCGATCCGCGGCTTGAACCCGCCTTGGCGCGCGCCTTCCCGCAGTTGGCGTTCCTGCGTGATGAGAAGCCGGGCCCTGAAATCCACGCGCAGATCGCGATGGGAGATCTGCCGCGTTTCTTCCGCCGGTCGGAGAGCGCATTCGGTACACAGCGAGCCTTCCTGACGGCCGACCCGGCGCTGCGCCAGGACCTGCGCGACCGCTACAGCAATGGATGCCGGCTGATCGGCCTGTCGTGGCGGACGAACAATGCCGTTTCAGGCCGCCGCCGCTCCATGACGCTGGAGCGTCTCGCACCGCTCTTCGCGCTGCCCGGCACGCGTTGGATCAGCCTGCAGTACGGCGACCCTGCCAGCCTGCGCGCCGAAGCGGAGCCCTGGCCACTGCTGGTGGATGAGCAGATCGATGCCAGAGGCAGCATCGAGCAGGCATTGGCGCAAACCGCGGCCATGGATCATGTCGTCACCATCGACAATTCAACGGTGCATCTTGCCGGCGCCCTGGGCGTCCCCTGCGACCTCCTGCTGCCCCTGGTGCCGGACTGGCGTTGGCAGACGAAGCGACGCGATACGCCCTGGTATCCGACGGTACGACTTTGGCGTTGTGGCCATGTTCACAGCTGGAGAGATGTCGTCAATGATCTGCATAGATATTTGTTCGCTTCTTTAGGTTTTGAAAATCGAAACTTTGCTGTGCCGGACATTGAAAGTGGCACAGATCAGTCTTGTAGTGGCATTTCCTGCAATGCTAAAAACCATCATCGCTGCCCGCCTGAACAGGCCGCAGTGCCGCGATAGCCGCGTCAGAAGGCGCTCCACCAGAAACGGAACCCTTGAAGGGCGCAATTCATGGTCAGCTCCATCCTCACCAATAACGGCGCGATGACGGCGCTGCAGTCGCTGAAGGCGACGCAGAAGAGCCTGCTGGAGACGCAAAACCGGATCTCCACGGGTCTCAAGGTTGCGAGTGCGAAGGACAATGCGGCGACCTGGGCGGTGGCCACCGCCATGCGGTCCGATATCGCCAACTACAAGCAGGTCAGCGAGAACCTGTCCGTCTCCTCCTCGATCCTGAGCACCGCCGAGACGGCGGCGACCACGATCGCCGACCTGGTCAAGCAGGTCCGCACCAAGGTCAGTTCCGCGCAGAACCCGGCGGTGGACAAGGCCCAGGTGCAGGCCGACATCGACGCGCTGCTGGCGCAGATCACCACCACCGCGCAGGCCGCTTCCTTCAAGGGCGTGAACCTGGTCGATTCCAGCGGCAGCCAGCGCGTGCTGACCTCGGTGAACGCCGTCAACGGCATCTCCACCGCGGCCTACACGACCATCACCAACCAGAACCTCAAGGTCGAGTCTGGTTCGATGCTCGAGAGCCTGAAGGACCTGACGGTGCTCTCGCGCGCCGACCAGACCTTCCTCAACCAGAACGATGGCACCACCAAGGTCACGCTGACCGTTGGTGCCACGATGGACCTGAACTCGGGCAACGAGATCGTCTTCCAGTACGTCGATTCCACCAGCACGCAGCGCAGCCTGACGGTGAAGCTGAACAGGGACATCAACGATGTCGCCACGCTGGTCGAGTACCTGAAGGCCGATGCCGGCTTCAGCGCGCTGTTCCAGGCGGATCAGATCGTCTCGGGTGGCACCGCCAGTTCCACCACCTTCACGATCAGCGCCAAGAACCGTGATTCGGTTCATAGTTTCGGCAATATCAACGCTACCACCAAGGTCGTCGATTACACCGATTTTGTCGAAGTGCAGGCGGGCACGGGCGCGCTGGGTACCGGCTTCGGTGCCACAACGGCCCGCACGCTGGACGGCGGCATCCGCCGCCTGGACGTGACCTTCGCCGACAAGCCGCTCCTGGTGGGCGATACCTTCTCTGTGAAGGTGGGCAGCAGCCTCGACAGCGACGACGAATCCGCCATGTACACCTACAAGCTGAAGGTGGTGGAGGGCTCCTTCGAAACAGGCGACCTGCTGCAGGGCGACAGCGAGTTCAGCACCGATGACCGGGTCTATGTCATCGCCATCGCCGCCTCGGATGTCACCAACAGCAACATCACGGGCGAGGAGATCGCCACCGAGATCCAGACTGCGCTGACCACGGGCGCCACGAACCTGGCGGCCGCCAACTTCGGCATGGCGACCGCCGGTACGGTTGACTTCGCGACTACTGCCGCGGCCGGCCAGACTTTCGACGTGGATGTCGATGCCACGTCCGGCCAGCTGACCATCTCGACGGCCGATGGCACGACCGATCAGCTTTACTCCTTCACGTCCTCCAAGACCGATTACCAGACCCTGCTCGAGAAGCTCGACACCGCGACGACCAACGTGTCGAACGCGGCGGCGACCTTCGGCACGGCCGGCAACCGGATCGACATGCAGAAGGACTTCCTCGACAAGCTGGTCGACACCCTGACCACCGGCCTCGGCGCGCTGGTCGATGCCGACATGTCGGAGGAGGCGGCCCGCCTGCAGGCGCTCCAGGTGCAGGAGCAGCTCGGCACCCAGGCGCTCTCGATTGCCAACCAGGCGCCGCAGAGCATCCTGTCGCTCTTCCGCTGAGCCAGAAGGGGGCGCGGCACAGGCCGCGCCCCACCAGCCTTCCAAGGCGTCCGGCGGAACTGGCGGGTCATGGCCGCGCTATGGCGCGTGAGCCAGCACCTCTCACCAGGCGCCGCCGGTGCTCCGCCTGCGCGTGACCGAGGAAGAATCCAATGCTGACCTCTGCACAAGACGACCCGTTGCACGCGCCCTTGCACCGTCCCCGCGGAGCAGCCACAGCCTATGGTTCTGTGATCCGTGGCACGGAGGATCCGCGCGATATCGAATACCGCGTGCTGGCGCGGGCTGCCGCGTTGCTGGAAGAGGCCAGCCGCCCTGGTGCCGGCCCCGCCGCTCTGCCCGCGGCGATCCATGAGAACCGCATGGTGTGGACCGCCTTTGCCACCGATCTTGCGGACCAGAGCAACAGCCTGGATGAGGTGATGAAGGCCCGCCTGCTCTCGCTGGCCCGCTGGGTCTTCGCCGAAAGCGACCGCGTGCTGCGCGAGGGCCGCAGCCCTCAAGCCTTGTGCGATGTCAATCGTGTGGTGATGGCCGGCCTCAAGCCTGACCTGGCACCAGGGCTGGAGCAGGGCTGATGTCGCTGATTCTCAAGCTGGCTCCGGGCGAGAGGCTGTTCATCAATGGCGCTGTGGTCACCAATGGAGATCGGCGCGCCTATCTGATGGTGGAGACCAAGGCGCAGATCGTGCGCGAGAAGGACGTCCTGCTCCCGGAGGATGCCAGCACGCCCGTGCGCCGTGCCTATTTCGCGGCCCAGAACGTGCTGCTGAACGCCCAATCCTCCCTGGGCAGCATCGACACCTTCCTGCAGCAACTGGAGTGTCTGCGTGGCGTGTTCCTGAAGCTTGAACACCGTACGCTGCTCGATGAGGCGGAGAGTCAGATGCGGCAGGGCAATACCTACCGCACCCTGGCGGCGCTGCGGGAACTGATCCTCTATGAATCCGTGTTGCTGGATATGGATCCCCCCCAGCGTTTCAGGCGGGATGGCAATCTGAGGCCGAACAATCCGGGCGAGGGTGATTTGAGGCACCAGGGCAGCGATGCGAAATTTCTTGGTTGATGTTATTGTCATAACGCGTGGGAGAACCCCGAGCCAGCGAGTGGCCTGACGCAAAACAAGGAGCAAGAGCCATGATTGAAGCCACCCAAGGGGTGAAGAAGCAGGTTTCAGGGCCTGACATCCTCACCAAGAGCCAGCCTGCTGCGGAGCATGAGGAGCGTGAGGCGGCCGTCCATGCCTCCGGCAGCTCCGAGCCGCAGCTCGCGGAACGTCAGAAGCAGATCACGGCGTCCAGCCCTGCCTTCGATGTCCGCCTGGATGGCGAGACCATGCGCCTCTACTCCGAGTTGCGTGACCCTGCGACCGACCGGCTGATCATGCGTCTGCCAACCGGCTACCTGCCGGCGGCGGAAGACGCCGAAGCCAAGACATTCGCCATGGAAGCATGAGGGTCAACGCTGTCACGGTGGGCATTCCTTCCGGCATCGCCGGGTGGAAGTTGCTGCAGGGCAAGGGTCCTTCGGACTTCAAGGCGTTCAGCAAGGACGCCTCCCTGCAGCGCGAACTCGCCTATCTACGGGAGAAATTGCCCACCAAGCTGACAGCCCAGGATCTGTTGGCCGATCGACGCCTGCAGACCATTGTCCTCAAGGCCTATGGTCTCGACAGCCAGATTGGCTTCGATGGGCTGATGCGGAAGGTTCTCGACAGCAACCCCGACGATGCAAATTCCATCGCCGGCCGGATGACGGACTACCGCTACCGCCAGATCTCCAAGGACCTGAATTTCGGCGGCATCACCATTCCCGAAATTCCGGCCGTCCCCTCCAGCATCACGCTGCAGCTCGAGGGGATCATGGCCGGGCAGAGCTTTCTCTCGGCCAGCGGGACGCTGGGCGGTGTCAGCATCGGGAATGTCGATCTCGATGGGTTGGATACCCGCGCAGGCATCGCCGCCGCGCTCCAGGCCGCCTTCCGCAACGCCGATGGCGGCCGCGAGGATATCAGCGTCACGGTGCTCGGCCTGAAGCTGGTGATCACCGACGCCAAGGGTCGCGGCGACGGATCGCTCAGCTTCCAGGCCGACCCGGACAGCAGCGCTCGCGCCTACCTCATCTCCTCCACGAAGGGGAGCACGCGGGTCGCTGGAAGCGGTGGCCCCAAGGTGACCGATCCCGCCACCCTCGAAGCCATCGCCACGAAATACTCCCAGGCCCGCTTCGAGGAGGCTCTGGGCGAGACATCGGAGAGCCTGCGTCGTGCCATCTACGCGAAGCGCATGCTGCCGCAGGTGAGCGGCTGGTACAGCGTGATTGCCGACCGGAACCTGGCCGCGGTCGTGCAATCCGTCCTCGGTTTGCCCGACAGCTTCGCCAGCATCAATGTCGACACTCAGAAGGCGATGCTGGAGAAGCGGATGAACATCGCCGACCTCAAGGACCCCGCCAAGCTCGCCAAATTGCTGGACCGCTACGTGGCACAATCCAGCGTGGCGGAAGCCAAGGCGCTGGCCAGTTCCACCGGAACCGCCACGCTGATCCAGCCGATCTCGTGGGGTGGCAACAGCTTCTCTGGCGCCAGCGCGGCGGCGCTCTTCTCCATCCTGGGCAACCGCTAGCGCCGCTGCCAGGGCCCGCCTGGATCCAGAAGGGATGCCATGGCTTCTCTCGAGCTCGCTCTACGCCAGACGGATCGCTGGTCCGACCTGCTGCCCCTGCTGCCCCTGCTGCCCGGCGCCAAGCCGCTCAGCCCCGCCACCTCCGAGGCCCTGGGCGACACCCTGTTGCGCCTGGTGCGGCCGGGTGGCCCCGGGGCGAATGAGATCCTGCTTCCGCTGGCCTCGCTCGGGCGGGTGGCGAGCCTGCTGGCCAACGGGGCGGGGCTAAATCATGCCGGCTGGCATGGTCTGTCGCAGCATTTGAGCCGCGTGGCCGTCCCGGCGCTCAGGGCGGGAGAAGCCCAACCGCTGCTGCTGGCCATCGTCGCGTTGAGCATCGACCAAGGCCGTGACGTGGCGCTGCGATGGGGCCTCCGCTGCCTGCTGGACAACGAGAACACCGCACGGGCTGCTCCCTCCCTGCATCAGGCACTCTGGACGCTCGGCCTGCTCGGCAATGCCGAAGGCTTAGCCGATCCGGCGACCTGGGTGCCCGACGTGTCGGCCAGCGCGCCGCTTTGGCAATTGCAGTGCGCGCTTACTTTCCTGGGGCTATGGGCGCGTCGGCCGCTGGCTTATGCGCGGGCACTGGTGGAGCATGTCGCGTTGCCCTGGTTGCTGGAGGCCATCCGTTCCGGGCACGTGGAAACCGCGCTGCACCTGGAAGGCTGGCTCCTAGAGCAATGGCTGAAGCGTGACGAGTCCGAGCAGCACTACGCCTCCTGGATCGGAAAGTGGGCGGAGCCCATGGCCGACCTAGGCAGGCGGCACAGGGCAGCCCATCCTCCCTGCGCCCAAGCGGTGGCATGGTGCACAGCAGCCTCACAGGGTCCCCCGCCCCTGGCCTTCATCGTGCACAACGGGGTTCTGCTGGCTCATACCGAGGTGCTGCTGCTGGCGCTGCGATACCTCAAGGCGCAGGGCCAGGCAGGCTTCACGCCGCAGGTATGGGCCTTGGGCGGGGTGCATCCAGCCTTTGCGGCGGCCTGTGCCGAAGCCGGGGCCAGCCTCCATCTGCCGAGCGACCTGCCCGCGGATGCACCGCTGCCCGCGCGCCTGCTGGCCCTGCGCGCGGATCTGGCGGAAGCCGGCTGTCGTGCCGCGGTTTGGATCTGCCACCCGCACATGTTGGCCTATGCCGCCGGGCTGGGCATCGCGCCACGCCTGGCGTGGTGGTCGATGAAGTTCCATCCGCCGATCCCCGGCATCGACCTGCGGCTGTGCCTGCGTGGCGGCTCGCCCATGGCGCCGTTTCCGATGCGGGGCGCCACCTGGCACATCCTGCCCATGGCCTTCCAGGTGCGGCCACGCGACGCCGCGGTGGAAGCCGCCGCGCGGCAGCGGCGCCAGGAACTGCCCGAGGGTGCAGTGGTGATGACGACGCTGATGCGCGAGGACAAGCTCGACTCCCCGCCCCTCTGGGATGTCGCCGCCCGCATCCTGCAAGCCGCGCCGCAGGCGGTCTGGCGCTATGCCGGCCGGCAGGACCTGCCGGGTCTGCGCGCCTGCCTGGAGCGGCATGGCGTGGCGGAGCGCGCGCAGTTCATCGGCTGGGCTGATGTGCCGACGGAGGCGGCGCTGGCGGACCTCTACCTTGATGGCTGGCCGGTGGGCTCGGGCGCCACGGCGGCACAGGCCATGGCCTATGGCGTGCCCTATGTCTTCCGCGCCTCGGCGCCGGAGGCCGACAGCCCGGCGGGCCTAATGGATGGCCTGTTCGTCATGCCGCGCCGGGCGGGGGTGTTGCGGGCGGAGGAGGAGGCGGCCTGCCGCGCCTGCTTCGAGACCCCGCAGGGCAGCCTGCTGCGCGAGCCGGAGAATGCGGAAGCGCAGATCGCCTGGGCCCTCGACCTGATCCGCGATCCCGATCTGCGCCGCCGCAGCGGCGCGGCCTGGGCGCGCTTCGCCCAGCAGAGCGCGGCCAATCCGGAAGGGCTGGCGGAGGGATTGCGCCGGGCCGCCGCGCAGCTGTTGCAGGGCTGACGCCGCCCGGCAAAGTTCATGCGAACAATTATTGAAGGGCGATGCGAATCTCGCGCATGGTCCTCTTGCCGCCAAGGTTCCTGCGATGATCCCTCCCCCCCCTTCCATGCCTGCGGAAGCCTCTCCCCTCCGCGCCGCCGACTATTCGGATCGCTACGATCCGGAGCAGGATTTCGACCATTGGTACACGCGCCTCACCGCACGCCGCGTGCTGCGCCACCTGCGGCCGGATGATCATGTGCTGGAGGCCGGCTCGGCCACCGGCCTGCTCACGGCCGAGCTCTGCGGCGAGGGCCGCCGCTTCCTCTGCCTGGAACGCTCCGTCTCCTATGCGGCGCGGGCCCGGGCGCGCGGCCTGCCCGGCGTCACCGTCATCGAGGGGATGATCGAAGATTTCACTGGCGAGGAGCCGTTCGACCATGTGCTGGCGCTGAACGTGCTGCACGAGCTGCCGAATGCCTCCGCCGCCCTGGCCCGCCTGCTGCGCGGCCTGCGGCCAGGCGGCCTGCTGCATGTCACCCTGCCCAACCCGCACTCGCTGCACCGGCTGGCGGCCTGGAAGGCCGGCCTGATCGAGGATCCCTGCGCCATCAGCGAGCGCGGCGCGCTGTTCCACACGCTGCGGCTGGAGCCGCCAGACCACAGCGCCGCCTGGATCTGCGCGCTGGGGCTGGAGGAGGTGGGGCGCGAGGGCATTCTGCTGAAGCCGCTGCCGAATGCCGGCATGGCGCGGCTCGGCTCGGCGCTGATCGAGGCCTATGACAGCCTGGCGGAGGCCATGCCCGGCCATGGCGCCATGACCTATTTCCGCTTCCGCAAGCCAGGTCATGGCTGAGGCGCTGCACCTCGTCGGCGGCTCCATCGCCTGCTTGGTGGCGGCGCTGCGGGCCGGCCAGCACGGCCGGCCGGTGACGCTGCACGCCGATCCGGCGCGGCTCGGCGCCAGCTTCGCCGGCATCATGCTGGAGGGAAGGCGGCTCAACCTCGGCATCCGCGTCTTCGAGCTGGAGCATGAGGCGGCGGGCGACCAGCCCGTCCCGGGCTGCGATCTGGCGCGGGATGACCACCTGCCTTTTCTCGGCAGCATCCGTGCCCTGGTCGAGGAGGTGCTGGGCGAGGAGCTGGTGCGCGCCGCGGCGCCCGAGATGTGGCTGGAAGGCCGGCGCGCGCCCTGCGTGCTGACCAATGCCGACATCGCCGCCCTGCCGCCGCTGCTCGACCCCGCGCGCCGCAGCCGCATCGCGCGGGAGGCGGCGGCACTGCTGGAGGCCCCCTCCCCGCCGCCCTGCCGTTTCCGGCCCGGCCACCCGGCGGGCGCGGTACGGGCGGCGCTGGAGGAGACGCCGCTGGAGGAAGCGTCGCTGGCCAATCACGGCGCCACGCTGCACGGGTTGCTGATCCCGGCGGTGGCCGCACGGCTCGATCCGGGCTGGGCCAGCCGCGTCGCGGCAGCGCGGCGCAAGCTGTGGCTGGCGCTGTTCCACCCACGCACCGTGCTGGAGGCCTTCCGGGGCGAGACGCCGGGCTTCCGCCCGCACCGGCCCTTCTGGGGGATGCGGGGCGGCGTCTCGGCGGTGTTCGTGGAGCGGCTGCTGACCCTGCTGACGGCGCTGCCCTCCGTGCGGATCAATCCGGTGGGGCGGCTGCGGCACATGGCCTCCGGGCCGCGGGGCACAGTGCTGCTGGACTTCGCCGCACCACCCGGAGGCGCCCCGCAGCGGCTGAGCCTGCCCGCCGCCACCTGCGCGCTGGGGCTTGGGGCGGAGGAGTTGTTTCGCGCCGCCGGGGTGGACTACGCGCCGCAACGCCTGAGCGTCGCCTTCGGCTGGGCCGAGGTGGCGGAGGCCGACCTTCGGCACTGCCCCTTCAGCCTGCTACTCGCTGCACCCGGTGCGCCGGCGCTGCGTGTCTCCGCCGGCCCTGTGGCGGAGGGCGGCCGGCGCGTGATGGCGCTGGAATTCGGCCATGTGCCGGAGGGGCTGCCCCATCCCGGCGCGGCGGAAGCCCGCCGGGCATTGGAGGAGACGGGGCTGCTGCGAGAGGGCGCGCCGATGCGTCTGCTGGGCGTGACGAGCCTGCCCTGCCTGCAGGTGCCGAGCTTCGACAACCGCAGGGCCTTTCAGGCGGCGCTGGCGGCCTTCCACGCGCGGGGGCCGGAAGGCTGGGCGGGGCAGCTGCTGTGCGGCGCCGGCCGGCTCGGCTTCGATTCCATGAATGAGCAGATCCTGACGGGACTGCGGATAGGAGAACCCTGATGAGCACGGTCACACAGGACGAGCTGGAGCGCCTGGCGCAGGACTACTACCTGAACGACGCGGTGGTGGACCACCATGTCGAGCACACCATGCAGCTCAGCTCCGCGCCGATGGTGCTGGCGCAGATCCCGCCTGGCAGCCGCGTGCTGACCATGGGGCATGGCAATGGCCTGATGACCGACGTGCTGATCAAGGGCCCCTTCAGCCTGGAGCTGGTGGAGGGCTCGCCCACGCTGAGCGAGGAAGCGCGCCGCCGGCATGGCGAGCGGCTGGGCGTGCATTGCGCCATGTTCGAAGAGTTCCACGCCCCCGCCGCCTATGACGTGGTGCTCTCACTGCACGTGATGGAACATGTGGCCGAGCCCGCCGTGACCCTGGCGCAGGCGGCGAGCTGGTTGAAGCCGGGCGGCTCGCTGATCGTGGTGGTACCCAACCGCCGCTCCCTGCACCGCCGCGTGGCGCTGCGCATGGGGCTGATCGGCCGGCTGGACGAGCTTTCCCCGCGCGACCACCAGGTGGGGCACCTGCGGGTCTATGACCTTGACACCCTGGCGGCCGACCTCTCGGGCGCCGGCCTCGTGCCCGAGCACCGCTTCGGCTACTTCGTGAAGACGCTGCCCAACAGCATGATGCTCGACTATTCGGAGGAGCTGCTGACGGCGCTGGTGCAGGTGGGCGAGGAGGTGCCGCCCGACCTGCTCGCCAATATCGGCATCCGCGCCCGCAAGCCGCTGGCCTGAAGCCGGCCGCCAGGGCGGGCTTTCAGGAGGGCTGGGCCTTCACACGGTCCAGCCCAGCGTCTTACCCAGGTACAGCTTCACGGACGCCGCGGCGCCCAGGCTTTTCTTGAAGGCGTAGAGCCCCTGGTTCAGCTCGCCCTGGATGGAGGATGTGCCGAGATCCAGCATCCGGCACCCTTCGGCGCGGGCGAAGTGGTAGATGCGCCCTGCCAGCACCGTCACCGGGCTGAGCCGCTCCACGCCGGGCTTCTCGCCCCAGGCATAGACGTAGAGGATCGCCGGGTTGACCTGCACGCAGAGGGCGGCGGCGATCATCTCGCCCTTCAAAAAGGCGCCGAAGACATGCACGGCGCCGGGGAATCCCGCCAGCATCTCCTGCACCTGGGGCCAACTCATGCTCAGGCTGTAGTTCTTCTTGCGCCGGCTCTCCAGCAGCACGCCATAGGCCGCCTCATGCAGGGCCGGCTCCAGCAGGCTGGCGGAGACCCCCTCCCGCGCCGCCTTGGCCAGCCGCTTGCGGTTGGCATAGGTGCCGCAGGCGCTGAAGCTGTGGCGGCCCAGACTGATCGCCTGGTTCAGCTCGTGCCGCGTCACGCCATAGCCGAGGCGCGCCAGGGCGTTGAAGGTCAGCGCGCTCCGCTCCGGCGCATAGCCCAGCGGCGGCAGCACCAGTTCCAGGCGGCGCGCGCCGGCGGCCAGCAGCCAGGCCTCGGCGGCGCGGATGAAGGCCTCCGTCTCCACCGGCCCCAGATCCTCCGCCAGGTCGAAACCGCCATAGGAGCCACGCCCGGGGCTGGACCATAGGCCCGGCTCCACCTGCAATGCGTGGAACCGGCCGCAGATCCGCGGGGAACGGTCCTGCCGCAGCTGCATCAGCACGCCCCCGCCAGGGCAGCGCGCGCGATGCAGCGCATGGAAGGCCGGGCGGTTGAAGAGATCCGCCTCCTCATCCGGCAGGAAGCGGTCGACCAGCAATTCCAGTCCCGGGGCGACGGACAGGGGGGCCGGGGGCGGCGGAACCGCTGGCAGGCGCAGCGCCGCCGGCGCGAAGGGCATCGGCGGGAGGTGCGGCGGAACCTCGGCGCCCTCCGGGAGCTTCCAGGACATGACCGGCCTCACCCCCCCTGCAGGATCTGGCCCAGCCGGGCGAAGGCTGCCGGCGCATCGGACCGCTCGTCGATGCCCTGGCCCAGGAAGGCCTCCAGCGCCGGGTGGTGGCGGATGGCCGCATCCACCTCGGCATCGCTGCCCGCGCGGTAGGCGCCCAGCCGGATCATCTCCGCCATGTCGGCATAGGTGCCGATCAGGCGCCGCGCCTCCGACAGCAGCCGGTTCTCCTCCGGCAAATGGCAGCGCGGCAGGGCGCGGCTGACGGAGCGCAGCACGTCGATGGCCGGCCAGCGGCCCCGCTCCCCCACGCGGCGGTCCAGCACGATATGCCCGTCCAAAATGCCGCGCACGGCATCGGCGATCGGCTCGTCATGGTCGTCGCCATCGACCAGCACGGTGAAGACGGCGGTGATGTCGCCCTCCCCCTGCACGCCCGGCCCGGCCCGCTCCAGCAGGGCGGGCAGCTCGGTGAAGACAGAGGGGGTGTAGGAGCGGGCGGTGGCCGGCTCGCCTGCCGCCAGCCCGATTTCGCGCTGCGCATGCGCCAGCCGGGTGACGGAATCGAGCAGCAGGAACACCTGCCGGCCCTCGGCGCGGAAATGCTCGGCCACGGCCAGCGTGGCCTGCGCGGCGCGCCGCCGGGCCAGCGCCGGCTGGTCGGAGGTGGAGACCACCACCACCGTCCGCCGCCGCCCTTCCTCGCCCAGCGTCTGGTCGAGGAACTCGCGCACCTCGCGCCCGCGCTCGCCCACCAGCCCGACCACCACCACATCAGCCTCGACGAAGCGCGCCAACATGCCCATCAGCGTCGATTTGCCGACGCCGGAGGCGGCAAAGATGCCCAGGCGCTGGCCGCGGCAGATGGGGGTGAACACATCCAGCGCGCGCAGCCCCGTGCCCAGCCGCGCGCCCACCAGCCGGCGGCGCAACGCATCGGGCGGGGCCTGGCGCAGCCGCACGCCGCGGCGGCCCTGCGGCAGCGGCCCCAGCCCGTCCAGCGGCCGCCCCAGGCTGTCGATCGCCCGGCCCATCCAGGCATCGCAGGGGTAGAGGCTCAGCGGCTCCTCCAGCCACAGACGGGCGCCCGGGCTGAGCCCCTCCGTGCCACCCTCTGGCACGGCGATGGCGCTCTCGGCCGAGAAGGCGACGATCTCGCCATGCATGGCGCCGCGCCCCAAGCGCCCGACCCGGATGCGGTCACCGATCGCCAGGCTCTCGCCCAGGCCGGTGGCCGAGAGCGCGGCGCCGCGCACCGCCGACAGCGTGCCGAAGCGTTGCCATCGCGGCACCCGCGCCAGTTGCGAGGCGACATCGCCCAAAGGTGAGACCACCGGCAAAGTCCTCATGCGAATTTTTGCGGATAGCCTGGAAAGCACACCCACTTCCAGGACCTTCCTGCCGAAACATCTATGCGAAAAATCTCGACAAGGGCAAGGGCCGGCGCTATTCGTCGGGGCGACAGCAGAGAGGCGCCCCGATCCCATGCTCGACGGTATCGACGTCTTCCGCATCACCGGCGCCCGCATGCGGCATCTGGCGGAGCGGCAGAACATCCTGGCGCAGAACATCGCCAACGCCGATACGCCCCTCTACCGAGCGCGGGACGTGAAGGCCTTCCAGTTCGACAGCGCCTTGCTGCGCAACCAGCCCGGCCTGCCCAGCCTGCAACTCGCGGCGACGCGCCCGGGCCATCTCGGCCGCACGCGGGAGGGGCTGACCGTCACCGCCGACCGTGCCGAGGGCTACAGCGAGGACCCGGACGGCAACACGGTCAATCTGGAGGAACAGATGGTCAAGCAGGCCGACGTGGCGAAGGCCTACGACCTCGCCACCCTGGTCTACCGCCGCGGCGCGGCGCTGCTGCGCACCGCCGCCGGAGGCCGCTGATGATCCGCATCAACCCCGTCTCCGGCGCCGGCCCGCTGACCCAGGCGATGGCCACCGCCGCCTCCGGCATGAGCAGCCAGGCCGTGCGCATGCGGGTGGCGGCCGAGAACATCGCCAACGCCGCCTCCACCGCCGCAGTGCCTGGCGGCGACCCCTACCGGCGCAAGCTGCTCACCTTCGGCCGGATGGTCGACCGCGGCACCGGCGCGCAGCTGGTGCGCATGGACAACATCCGCCCCGACCCGCGCGACTTCCGCACCCAGTTCGACCCCGCCCACCCGGCGGCGGATGAGCAGGGCTACGTCAAGCTGCCGAATGTGGACCCGCTGATCGAACAGGCGGACCTGCGCAGCGCCGGGCGCAGCTACGAGGCCTCCATCGCCGTAATGCAGCAGGCCCGCGCGCTCTACGGCAAGACACTCGACATCCTGAGGGCGTGAACGCCATGACCACACCGCTCGCGGCGATCCCGCCCGTCTCCGCCGCCATCCGCGCCTACGGTGCCACGGCCACCCCCTCGGGGGATTTCGGCACCATGGTGGGCGATGCCGCACGGGCCTCGCTGGCCACGCTGCGCCGCGCGGAAGTGACCGCGGCGCGCGGCGTGGCGGGCACGGCCGACGTGCAGGAGGTGGTGCAGGCCGCCGCCGCCGCCGAACTCACCGTGCAGACCCTGACCCAGCTGCGCGACAAGGTCGTCGGCGCCTACACGGATGTGCTGCGCATGGCGGTGTGAGCACCGCCATGATCCCTTCCCTCGCCTGACCGCCAGAACGGCCGGAGCTTCCGATGAATGAAGGCGACGTTGTCGAGGTTCTGCGCGGCGGCTTCTACACCACCATGCTGGTGGCGGCCCCGCCCCTGCTGGCCGCGCTGATCACCGGCGTCGCCGTCTCGGTGCTGCAGGCGCTGACGCAGATCCAGGAGATGACCCTCTCCTACGTTCCCAAGATCGTGGTGACGCTGGTGGCCACCATGCTCTCCCTGCCTTTCGGCTTCGCCGCGCTGCGCTCCTATACGGAGGAGATCGCGCAGCTGATCGTCGGGCTTTAGGCCATGTCGTTCCTGAGCAGGCTGCGCGGCAGCCTTGGCCACCAGGACATGCTGTTCGCCGCGGCGCTGGTGCTGCTGCTGGCGGTGCTGGTGCTGCCCATGCCCCGCTGGCTGGTCGATCTCGGCCTGGCCACCTCCATCACCCTCTCCGTGCTGATCCTGATGGTCGCCATCTGGATCGAGCGGCCGCTCGATTTCTCGGTCTTCCCCACGGTGCTGCTGGTGGCCACGCTGCTGCGGCTGGCGCTGAACCTGGCCACCACGCGGCTGATCCTGGCCGACGGCCATCGCGGGCTGGACGCGGCGGGCAGCGTCATCCACGGCTTCGCGGTGTTCATCGTCGGCGGCGACTTCATCATCGGCGTCATCGTCTTCACCATCCTGATCATCGTGAATTTCATCGTGGTGACGAAGGGTGCGGGGCGCATCGCCGAGGTCGCGGCGCGCTTCAGCCTGGACGCCATGCCCGGCAAGCAGATGGCGATCGACGCCGACCTCGCCGCCGGCACCATCGACGATGCCGAGGCCAAGCGCCGCCGCAAGGAGCTGGAGGACGAGAACTCCTTCTTCGGCGCCATGGACGGCGCCTCGAAATTCGTCCGCGGCGATGCCGTGGCGGCCATCATCGTCACCATCGTCAACGTGCTGGGCGGCATCGTCGTCGGCACCATGCGGCATGGCATGCCGCTCTCCGGCGCGGCGGCGAACTACGTGACGCTGGCGGTGGGCGATGGCATCGTCTCGCAGATCCCGGGGCTGATCGTCTCGGTGGGCGCCGGCATGCTGGTCTCCAAGGGCAGCGTGCGCGGCTCGACCGACAAGGCCTTCATCGCCCAGCTCGGCGCCCATCCCAAGCCGCTCTACCTGGCGGCGGGGCTGTCGGGCCTCTTCGCGGTGCTGCCCGGCCTGCCCTTCCTGCCCTTCGTGGCGCTTGGGCTGGTAGCGGCGGGCGGCGGCTGGCTGGCGCAGGCCGCCGTGCAACGCGCCGCCGCCGCCGCGGAGAGCAGCGCCGCCACGCCCGATGCCGCACCGCGCGAGGAGAGCATGGCGGAGCTCATCCGGGTGGATGACGTCCGGCTGGAGCTCGGCATGGGCCTCGTCTCACTGACCGCCGGCCGCCAGGGCGGGCTGTCCGAGAAGATCAAGAAGCTGCGCCGCGCCTTCGGGCTGGAATACGGCTTCGTGCTGCCCGCCGTCCGCATCAAGGACAACATGGACCTCGCCTCGGGCGAATACTCCATCCAGGTGCAGGGCGTGGAGGTGGCGCGGGAGACGCTGATGCTCGGCCGCCTGCTGGCCTTCGCGCCGGGCGGGCAGGAGATCGGCGTGCCCGGCATCGACACGCAGGAGCCCTCCTTCCACATCCGCGCCCGCTGGATCGAGCCGGCGCTGCGCGAGATGGCCATGGCGCAGGGGCTGACGGTGGTCGATGTCGAGACGGTGCTGACCACCCACATGTCCGAGGTGCTGAAGGGCTACATGGCCCAGCTCCAGGGCTATGCCGCCACGCAGAAGCTGCTGGACGGGCTGGAGAAGGAGCACCAGCGGCTGGTCGGGGACCTGATCCCCGCCGTCCTGCCGCTGGCCACCTTGCAGAAGGTGCTCTCCACCCTGCTGGCCGAGCGGATCTCGATCCGCAACCTGCCGCTGATCCTGGAGGCGCTGCACGAGGGCGCCAGCTTCACCCGAAACGTCTCCATGCTGACCGAGCATGTGCGCCAGCGCCTGTCGCTGCAGATCTGCCGCGGGCTGACGCAGGAGGATGGCTATATCACCACCCTTCTGCTCTCCCCCGAATGGGAGAAGGAGGTGGGCAGCGCCATCGTCGAGGAGGGCGACCAGCGCAGCTTCGCCATGGCGCCCTCCAAGATCCAGGAACTGGTCAGCGCCACCCGCGCCCGGATCGCCGAGGCGGCGGCCAAGGGCGACTGGCCGGCGGTGCTGACCTCGGCCGGGGCGCGGCCCTTCGTGCGGCATCTGGTGGAGCGCATCAACCCCACCATCGCCGTCATCTCCCATGCCGAGGTGCACCAGCGGGCCAAGCTGCGCACCGTCGGCCAGATCTGACCCGGCTGCCCGCCATGCAGGCGGCGATGACGCTGGAACACTGGCTGAACGCGGAGCTCTACCGCCTGCTGCTGGTGTTCTGCCGCGTCTCGGCCGCCTTCATGCTGCTGCCCGGCCTGGGCGAGGGGCAGATGCCGGCCCGAATCCGCATCATCGCCGGGCTGGTGGTGGCCTACTGCATCGCCCCGCTGGCGGGGCCCGCCACGGCGGCGCCTGGCGTGTGGGGCAGCGTGGCGGCCGCCGCGCTGGAGGTGATCACTGGCGCCTTCCTCGGCACGCTCTCGCGCATCCTGCTCTCCGCCGTGCAGGCGGCCGGGCAGATCATTGGCCAGAGCATCGGCATCAGCAACGCCTTCGCCTTCGGCATCGGCATGGACAATTCCGCGGTACTGGGAGCGGCCATCTACGTAGCCTGCCTCGTGGCGCTGTTCGCCATCGACGGGCACCATCTGGGCCTGCGCGCCCTGGCCGACAGCTACGCCCTGGTGGGGCTGGGCGAGCCGCTGCCCAGCGCCGCCGCCGCCCGCTCCGTCACCGAGGGGGTGGAGGCCGCCTTCCGCCTGTCCATGCAGCTCAGCATGCCGTTCCTGCTGCTATCGGTGCTGTTCAACATGGCGCTGGCAGGCATCAACCGGGCTTTGCCGGCTATGCCGGTCTTCATGATTGGCGCCCCCGCCCTGCTGCTGGTCGGGCTGCAACTGCTGCAGGTGACGGCGCCCTCCTTCGTGGCGGAGGTCCTGGCCGCTTATGGGCCCGCCATCATGGCCGGGCGCTGAGCCGCATGGCAGAGGAAAGTGGCCAGGAAAAAACCCTCGAAGCCTCCGCCCGCAAACTGCAGCAAGCGCGAGAGAAGGGCGATCTGCCAATCTCACGCGAGGGCTCCAGCTTCGGCCTCTATGCCGCGATGCTGATTGTGCTGGGCCTGTCAGGCGGCACGATCGCCCATCACGTCGCCACCCTGCTCCTGCCAATGATCGAGCAGCCGGAGGCCTTCCTGCTGCTGACGGAGGAGGGTTACCGCCAAGCCGGCTGGGCGCTGGTGCAGGCGCTCGCCCTGGCGCTGCTGCCGGTCTTCGGCCTGCTGATGGCCGGCAGCCTGCTGCCGCACCTGATGCAGAACACCGTGGTGGTGGCGCCGGAGCGCCTAGAGGTGCGGCTGTCGCACATCTCGCCGCTCTCCGGCATGAAGCGCCTCTTCAGCTTCAAGGCGTTGTTCGAGTTCGGCAAGAACCTGCTCAAGGCCAGCGCCGTTGCCGCCGCCTGCTGGCTTGTCGGCACGCCGCTCTACGAGCAGAGCGCATCATTGGCGGAGCTGGACCCGGCCGCCTTTCCGGCTTTGGCGACCAACGCGATTATCACCATCCTCTTTGCGGTGACGGCGGTCTCATTCCTGATCGCGGCCATCGACATCAGCTTCCAGCGCTTCGATTATCAACGGCGGCAGCGGATGACCATTCAGGAGATGCGCGAGGAGATGCGCTCGACCGATGGCGATCCGCATGTGAAGGCCGCCCTCAAGAAACGACGCCGCAAGTTTTCGCAAAGACAAATGATGGCGGATGTGCCGAAATCGACGGTTGTCATCACCAACCCCACCCACTTCGCCGTGGCCCTGCGCTACGAGCGCGGGGAGGATTATGCGCCGGTCTGTCTGGCCAAGGGCACCGATCACCTGGCGCTGCGGATCCGTGAACGGGCTCAGGCCGCCGGGGTGCCCATCATGGAGGACAAGCCGCTGGCGCGGGCCTTGCACGCTTCCGTGGAGGTGGGCCAGCCAATCCCGCCCCTGCATTTCGAGGCCGTGGCCAAGATCATCGGCATTGTCTGGGCCCAGAAGGGCTTCCGGCCGGCGGCGGGAGTAAGCCAGCCCGCGTCGCAAAAATGAGACTTACCGATTGACGCGAGATTTCGCCGATGCGAATTAACGGGCGCCATAACGCACGAGGTCGTGGATGTCCCCTTATTTTCGCCGCTCATTGCTGGGTGGATTGGTGGCCGCTGCGCTGATTCCGGCGGTGCTGGCCCCTCTCCATGCCGCCCAGGCCGCCGAGGCACCCAAGAAGGAGTTCGAGTACGTCACGCTCGGCGACTTCACGGTGAACCTGCCGGCCGCCAGCCGCCGCATGTCCTACGTGGTCGTCTCCGTGACGCTGGAGACCCAGGCGGCGCAGACCCAGCAATTCAAGGATCTGTCGCCGCGGCTGAAGCAGGCGGTGCTGCAACGGCTGATGGCCATGTCGGAGCGTCAGGAACTGCGCCCGGGCCGGACCGACCCTACCACGCTGCGGGACAATCTGTTCGACAGCCTAGCGCGCATCCAGGAGGAAGGGCTGAAGGATGTGGTAATCACCCGCCTCATCCACAGCTGAAGAACGGGCGGCCGCGGCGGGAACCGCGGCCGCACGAGCAGGATTGCCGCGAGCAGGGCCGCCCCTCAGGCGCCGAGGCGGGTGATATCCGTCGCGCTGACGACATTGCCGTTGTCCAGCACCAGATTCATCTCTCCGCTGCTGTCGCGCCGCACCTCGGTAACTTTCCCCGAGCTGGTGATGGTGCCGGCCACCTGGCGCGCATTCTCGGCGTTCTGACCGATCACCCGCACCGCGTAGGAGCCGGCCGCCAGCGCCACGCCATTGCTGTCCTTGCCATCGAAGCTCAGCTGCGTGCTGCCTGTCTGCACCGGGACTTGGCGCACCACCTCCCCCGCACTGTTCAGCACCTCCAGCCGGAGGTTGGTCAGGCTGCCGGCAGGCACGTCGACCGTCACGGGCACGTTGGCGCCGGCGGTGGGCAGCACCATGCGCGACATCTGCATCTGCACCGTCCGGCCCAGCAGCGCGGCATTCTCCGCCAGGCCGCCGCCACCGGAGAGGGAGGTGGCGATGCCCTGCAGCAGGCTGTTCGTCTTGGTCTGCTGCTCCACCTGCGAGAACTGTGCGAGCTGCGCCACGAACTGCGTCGGGTCCGTGGGCTCCAGCGGGTTCTGAAACTTCATCTGCGCCGTCAGCAGCGTCAGGAAGCGGTCGAAATCGGGGCTGGACGAGTTCAGCTTGGCGGTGGCGGGGCCGCTCGCGGCGGCGCCGGTGCTGGCCGCCGCGGCATTGCTGGTGGCGGTCACGTTGGAAACACTGGCCATGTCATGCGCTCCGTGGTCGTGGCGGCTCAGGCGACGATGTCGATCAGGCTGTCCGAGGCTGGGCGGCGGGAGGGAGCGGCCACCTCGGCGGTCTGATCCTCCCCTGGTCCGGCATCGGCCTGCAGCGCCTGGGCGGGCTCCGGCGCCTCGCGCTCCGCCCAGCTGAGCGAACCATGCTGGAGGTCCAGCCCCTGCCCGTCCAACTGGAGTCCGGCCTGTTCCATCTGCTGCATCAGGCTGTGGCGTTCCTGGCGCAGGGCCTCGAAGGTCTCGGCCCGTTCCGCCAGCATCACCACCTGCACCGTACCTTCCCGGAAGGTCAGGCGCAGCTCGACCCGGCCTAGCTCCGGCGGACGGAGATCCACCGATACCGTCTCCACCCCGGCCTCCGTGGCCTCCTTCACGCGCAAGACGAGCTGAGGTGTCGCCTCGGGCGGCAGGCGCGGATGCGCCAGGGCCTGATTCTGCATAGGAGCCCGGGGAGCCGGTGCCTCCTGCACAAAGGGGGTCCAGCTGGCCATGCCGGCTTCCACCGCCAAGCCGACGGGAGCGGATGGTAGCTGTATTTCGCCGGCAGGGGGTGGGATTTCGGCGCCTGCCACGGCCAGACGGGCCGTGATCTCCGTCACCTTCTGCAGCAGGGGGGCGCGCGTTTCATCGGGCTCCGGCCAGGGAGGCGGAACCCTCGACCCCGCATCCTCCGGTGCGGCCAAAGCCTGTGGCGCGGCGTTCTCGGGCTGTGGCATGCCGGCCGGAGGCAATGTGGGCGGCTGCGCCGGGGCCAACTGTGCCAGGGAACCGGAGGACCGCGAAGGCGAGCGCGGCAAGCTTCGCGCAGCGGTTCGGTCTTCCATGACGGCAGGCAATGCCGCGGTAGCCGGGCCCTGCTCAGCCGGGGCAGAAGTCACCACAGCCGTTGCAGCTGGCGGGAGTTGTGGCTGGCTGGGCGCCGGGGGCGGATGCGGATGCGGCGGCAGCGTTTGGGCCGACGTATGGCGTTGCGCCTGACCCTGGGCTTGCTCCTGGCTCTGCCCAGCTATCTGCTCCTGAGGTGGGAGGTTCTGCCCAGCCAGTCTCATGGAAGGGAGCTCTGGCTCCAGGATGGCTGGCTGCATGGCTGGCTGCGCCGCGGTGCCGGCAGGGCAGGGCGGCGCCATTGGGGCGGCCTCACCAGGCGATGGCTCCAAGGCGGCCAGAGAGGCTGTCGCCGCAGGCAAGCCAGCCCCGGCGTCGGCCGCAAGCCCTGTGGTGGCCTCCAGCGCCACTGCGACCGGTGCGGCCGGTACGGCCGGTACGGCCGGTACGGCCGGCAAGGAGATCGCGGGCGGGGTGGTTTCAGGCCATGAGGTGCTGGAGAGCAGCGGCGCCGCAGGGGAGAGAGGCTGCCCCATGGCCGTGCTCTGGAGCAGGGCCATCAGCTGGCCTGCTTCCTCGGCGGCGGCGGCCAGCGCCTCCCAGGGCAGCGCCTGCCCTTGCAGGCCCGGCAGTGCCGGGGTTCCTTTGGCCTTGGGAGCAAGCAGAGCTTCCGCCGCCTCCGTCTCCACCGGCATGGCCTGCCCTGCCATCAACAGGGCGAAGGCCTCCAGTTCCGTATTGGTTACCAGCGGGCCGCCCATGCTCCACTCGGGCCGCCCGCCCGGTACCGGCGTGGCTTGCAGAAAGGGCTCGCCGCCCAACGGAATGGCCATGGAGTTCTTCCTGTCCTGCGCGGCCGGCAGGCCCCGGCGGAACGGGGCTCCTAGGGCGCGCGGTGAAACGTGTGGGCTGCGTCAGCCGAACAGATCATCCACCGCACTCTGGCCCAACCCGCCCTGCGCCGCGGTGCTAGGGCCATTCAGAAGGTGGGCATCCGGGCGCGAGGGAGCAGTTTCCGGCATCGCGCTCAGCTCATCCGGGCTGATCCCGAGGAGAGACACCAGCCCGGCGATGCGGGCCTCGACCTGCCGCATGGCCCCGAGCACTTTCCGCACGCGCTGACCCGTAAGGTCCTGGAAGGCGCAGGCCAGAACGATAGCCGTGGCCGCCTCATCAACCTCGGCCAGATCCGCCGTGGTGTCGGTGGAGGTGCCGGCATGCAGCCGGCCTGCGGCGGCCTGGGCGCGTTCGGCCTGCCGCAGAATTTCCAGCGCGGCGCCCTCGGTGTCGCCCACCACGGCATCCAGCGTGTCGCCCATATCGGCCGGCGGCGGAGAGAGGCCGAGGACCTCCGCCCGTGTCTCGGCCAGGAGCCGTGACATCGCGCGCATCTCGACCAGCGCCTGGCCAAGCTTATCCTCACCCCCCCCGGCGTTGTTGGGGTTGAGTTCCATCATCCGATCGACCTCGGATGCGATGGCTGCCGCATACCCGGCGATTCGGGACAGCCCGGCCTGGGGCGTTGGCATCGCGCGAACCGTTCCGCACTCAGCCAACCACGGAAGCGATTTTCGCCTTCAACGTTTCCGCCGTGAAGGGCTTCACGATGTACTGCGATGCACCGGCCTGTTTCGCGGCAATGACGTTCTCCGTCTTGCTCTCCGCCGTCACCATGATGAAGGGCATCTTCGACAGATTCGCGTCGCCACGAACCTCCTTCAGCAGCTCCAGGCCGGTCATGGGCTCCATGTTCCAGTCGGAGATGACGAGGTCGTAGCGGGAGACCTTGATCTTCTCCAGCGCCTCCGCCCCGTTGCCGGCTTCCTCCACATCCTTGAAGCCGATCTGGTCCAGCAGGTTTCGCACGATACGCCGCATCGTGGGATAATCATCGACCACCAAAATCTTCACGCGCCGGTCCCCCTTTTGCGTCTCCGCGCATCATCGCATGACGAACATTTTTCGCAAGAGATATTGGCGCCTCTTGGAAGCCTCGCATGCGATCAGGTCTCCAGCGCCACCTCGGGAGCCGAGAAGGCGAGCCCATACCACGCCGCATTGCCTTCGCCGCCGCCATCCGGGTCACAGCGCTGGGACAGGCCCCAGGCGGGCACGATCCAATGCACCGGCGTCCCGCAGGCCTCGGCCACCTGCCGCGCCAGCCGCAGCCCCTCTTCGAAAGCCGAGGGCAGCGGCAGCAGGGCGGCGCAATTCGCCGCGCAACTGCGGATCTGCCGGTCGGCATCCAGTTGCCGCAAGGCCTGGGGCGGCAGGCTTGGCGCCTCCCACCGCAGTTCTACGGGCAGCGTGCCAGGCAGGAGCCGACGGAGGGTCTTCAGAAAGGCGTGCCGCGACACCGGCTGCCATTTCCCGCGCCAGTCCTCATGGGCGATGCCCAGTATCGCGTGTGGTGGCGCAGCCGGCATCAGTGCCGCCGCGAGGCTTGGCCAGGCGTGCAGCGCCGCCAGCCCCACCGGGCGGTTCCAGGGCCTCGCGAAGCAGGCGGGCAGCTCGCCAAGCTGGTCGGCCAGCTGGCTGGCCATGCAGTCGTCGCCATCGGTCCAATGGTCGACCAGTTCGAAGCGCAGGATGTCGCTGACCTCATTGCCGAGCAGCTCGTCCAGATGCGCGAACAGGCCGGAGGAGAGCAGCTGGTACCGCTCATCGCCATGCGGCGCGTCCCAGATCTCGCAAGGGATGCAGGCGCCGTCCGGCGGCAACGCCTCGCCGGAGACGCTGATGCCGATCGCCAGGGAAGGCGAGGCCGTCTGCATCCGCCACAGCACCGCCCCCCATGCCGACCAGCGCAGCACGGCCGGGCCGGCCAGCCCGGCGCAGGCGGGGTGGAACGGCGCGAGCATTGCCGCCTCCGGCAGCCAGCTGGCCGCCTGCACAGCTCCGACGAACGCCTCTCCCTGGGCCAGGCACACGCCATCCTCCTGGCACACCACATGCAGCGCCCCAGGCAGCACGGAGAGGCTTTCACGCAGCGCCCTGCCACCGGCCAGCCAGCGCGCTGAAACCGGATCGCAAACCAGGATGGAGGATCCTTCCCGCAGGGCCAGGGAGCCGCCCGGCAACAAAAGCAGGCCGGTCGCACGATCGGATAGGGGGAGAAGGCATTGCAGGTGCCGCACAGCGGCCCGCTGCTCGTCCAGCGTCGGGAACTGGCGCAGCTGGGCGTCGAAGCGGCGCAGCAGGGCCATGCCGGCGGGGCTGCTCAGATCCAGGCCGGTGATGCCGCCCAGTGGCGTGTCATACGACGAACCATAATTCCTTGGTTTGTGCATCACACGAAAATCACCATCAAGTTTCATGACCAGCTAGTCTTCTCCCGCCTGTGGCGTCAATCTTTCCTTGCGATGACGAATTGATAAGCGGAGCCGACGGAAAATTATCAGTTTGTGAAGGTGCGTCATGGCACCACCTGCGGCGTGTGATCGCTTCAGGAGAAACCGAATGCAGATCAACCGCAGAGGCCCCGGTGAGGCCAGCCTGACACAGGACGGACGGGACCTTCTCGACCTGCTGGCTGTCGAGGCCAGCGATGAGGAATTCGATGCCTTTCTCGCACGCCTGGAACAATGTCTGGCGCTGCGCGAGGACATGCCCCGCATTGCGGTGACCTATCGTGAGGGCCTGCTTGGCCAGGTGGAGGCGGACCTGCCTCTGCAGCTCGTCGTCGTCGAGGAAGATCCGCATGACGAGCCTCCTCTCCGTGTGCTGCGCCGCACCGTGCCAGCCGGCACGGCCGCGCTGGACGCCATGCTTGCGGTCGCGGAGCGGCGCCTGCAGCTGAAGCGCGGGCGCGCGCCATGAGCCTGCCGGAGCGCCATGCGCGCCTCGAGCTGGATGCGCCCCTGCGCCGCCCCCTGCCCCGGCCTGACGCGGAGGCGCTGGTCGCGCTGGTGATGGGACGCCTGCCCGCGCGGCCGCCGGCGCACCCCCTGTTCTCCATGCCCGAGGCCGGCACGATCCTGACCGGCGAAAGCCTCGACCATCTGACCCAGGGCTCCCGCATTCTGCAGGATGAAGATGGGCCGCGGCTCTGCGTCTCGGCGAGCCTGCCGCCATGGCCGGGGCTGCTGGAGGCGTCGGTCGACTGGCTGGGCGGGCAGCTGCGGCTGGCGTTGGGCGAGGTGGCAGGCTTCACGGTGCCGGCGCACAGCCATCGCCACGACATGCGCCTTCTGATCTGGACCGGCACGCGCCTATGCCCGCTGGGCCCACTGCCGGACCAGCGCGCCGGCGCCCTGGCAGGCGGGTGCAGCATGGCGGCTTTTCAGCGGGCGGCCGGCCTGCCGGCCCCGGACGAGCCGGAGAGCGTGCTGCGTCCCATCATGCGCCGCGTGGCCCTGGCGCAGCTGCGCCGGCAGGCCTTGCCTGTATCGCAGGCGTTGCTGGACGGGCCGTTCGAAGGCCAGGTGCTGTTCCGCCTCTGGCTGGCCGCCGCGGCCGAAGCCTCGCAGGGCTTTACCACGGCCACGGTGCCGCTGGCTCTGCATGTCGCCTGAGAGGAACGTCACCATGCAGGGCGGCAAAAGCGAAATCTCTTGCGAAAAATATTCAGGTGCCCTAGTCCTGGCTCACCCGCATGAGGCGGACATGGCTTCACCGGATCCGCGAAACTTCCGGGAAGCGCCGGCAGAAGGCAGGCGTCTATGAGGCATGACAATCTCCGGTCGGCTGCGCAGGCCTCTCTCCGCCTGCGCGGCCGCACCCACCCGTTCCTGACCCTTGAAGTGGCGGAGACCGATCCGGCCCTCCTGGAGGAGGCGCTGGCGGCGAAGCTGAGCAGCACAGCCAGCTTCTTCCGCCACGCACCGGTGCTGCTCGACCTCGCCGCCCTTCCAGCGGAGGCGGCCTCCCGCGTTCCGGAGATGCTGGCGGTGATCCGCCGCCTGGGCCTGGTGCCCGCCGCTTTCCGGGCGCGCTGGCCGGAGATCGACCGGGCCGCGCTGGCCGCCGGGCTCGGCCGCATGCTGGAGGCGGAAGCCGGCCAGGACATGACCCTCCCCTGCGACCGCCGCCCCACCGTCATCGTCAGCGAGCCGGTCCGCTCCGGTCAGCGCATCTATGCCGCGGAAGCCGATCTCGTGGTGCTGCATTCCGTCTCGCCCGGCGCGCAGCTGCTGGCCGATGGGTGCATCCACGTCTATGGCGCGCTGCGCGGCTCGGCGAGCGCGGGGGTGGGCGACGATCCGCACGCCCGTATCTTTGCGAAAAACATGGACGCCGAGATGCTCTCCATCGCCGGCCTCTGGCTCGGCGCCGAGGACATCCCGGCCGAATGGGTGAAGCGCCCCGCCCAGCTCCGCGTCGCGGATGGCTGGCTGCGCTTCGCCCCCCTGCCCTGAGCTGAACCCCTTCCTCCGACCGCACGACAACAGGGAGAACCCGATGTCCGCGACCGTCATCACCATTACCTCCGGCAAGGGCGGGGTCGGCAAGACGACCACCACTGCCGCCTTCGGCGCCGCGCTGGCCCTGCGCGGCAAGCGCGTCTGCGTGGTCGACTTCGACGTCGGGCTGCGCAACCTCGACCTGGTGCTCGGCATCGAGAAGCGGGTGGTCTACGACTTCCTGCATGTCGCCAACGGCCAGGCCAAGCTGCACCAGGCGCTGATCCGCGACAAGCGGATCGAGAACCTGCAGGTGCTGGCCACCTCCCAGACGCATGAGAAGGACGCACTGACGCTGGAGGGGGTGAACCGGGTGATGGAGCAGCTGCGCGAGGAGTTCGACTACATCCTCTGTGACAGCCCGGCCGGCATCGAGCACGGCGCCATGATGGCGCTCTACCACGCCGACCATGCCATCGTGGTGTGCAACCCCGAGGTCAGCTCGATCCGCGACGCGGACCGCATCCTCGGCTTCATCGCCGCCAAGTCGAAGCGCGCGGAGGATGGCCGGGAGCCGGTGCGCGAGCATCTCCTCGTCACCCGCTTCGACCAGGAGCGCGTGCGCTGCGGCGAGATGGTCGGGCTGCACGACATCCAGGACATCCTCTCCGCCGAGCTGCTCGGCGTGGTCCCGGAGAGCAAGGCGGTGCTGAAGGCCTCCAATGCCGGCATGCCGGCCAGCATGGACGAGAGCACCGATGCCGGCCGCGCCTATCGCGATGCGGTCTCACGCTTCCTGGGCGAGGTGCGACAGCCGATCCGCCTCCCCGCCGCCGCGGCCATGAACCACGCGATGGAAGCCGCCGCGGAGCCGCGCGGATTCCTGCGCCGGCTGTTCCGGTTCGCCTGAACCCCACAGGACATTGACGCCATGCCCTTGATCGCCCTGATCCAGCGCCGCCGCAACACGGCCGGCATCGCCGCGGCGCGGCTGCGCAAGCAGGTCAGCGCCGACCGCCTGGCGGTGCTGGGCGACGATATCACCCAGCGCATCCAGGATGCCTGCCTGCGGGAGATCCGCAAGCTGGCACGTGGCGGCCATGTGCGGGTGAAGATCGGCACCTCGCCGGCGCTCGAGGTGCGCGAGATCGACATCGACCTGACGCCGGGACGCTGAGGAGGCACGATGCTGATCTCGGCTTCCCAGTGCCGCATGGCTCGCGCCGCGCTGGGGATGAGCATGCGGGAGCTCGCCGCCGCCGCCGGCGTCTCGGTCAACACGCTGAGCCGCATCGAGGGCAACGGCAATGTCACCAGCCGCACCCTGGCCAAAGTGCAGGCTATTCTGGCGCGGAGCGGAGTGGCGTTCCGGCGTGACGGCTCCGTCAGCGTCGGGCAGGCACCTTTGAAGGAAGGGCTGTAGCCCCCACCCCATCTCGTCTGGCTGCTCTCAGGCGGCGCGGCGGCGGGTCCTGGGGGGTCTTGCCGCCAGTGTCACTGCTGCCAGTGCCGCTGCCGGCGGCGTCGTGGACGCCGTGGACGCCGTGGGCGGGTGCCGCTTCAGGAAGCGGCTCCACCTCATCCTCCTCCAGCAGCGGCATCGTCTCGATCGGCGCGAGGCTGGTGATGTTGGTGGTCGGGTAGAAGGCGACCAGCCAGGACTTCAGCGCCGTCTGCCCGGTGGGCTTGGGGAAGCCCTTGTCCAGCGCCCGCCGCACACGCGGGTCGATCAGCGCGATCCCGTAGCCCGGCAGGCTGCGCTTGTGCGTGGCATAGGTGTTGATCTCCGCCTTGAAGCGGCGCAGGTCCTGCGAGGTGCCCACCCGCGCCCGCAGCTTCGCCAGCCCCATGCGGAAGCCGCCCTGCGGCCCGCTGCGCGCAATCTCGTAGAGTCGTTTGGCGACCGGTGGCAACTCGAAATACTTCGGGCTGTAGGTCAGGAAATGCTTGTCCTGCACGATGGCACGGAACAGCCAGGCGCAAAGGGTCAGTTCCACCGCCCGCATCTGCTTGGCCCCGTCCCGACCACGGCGGTAGAGGATCTTGTATTCGTCCAGCCAGCCGAAGCCGCGATCCTCGCCTTCTCCGCCGGTCTCGATATTGGTGCGGATGAAGGTGGACTTCAGCCGCGCCAGCGACTCTTCCAGCCGGTCGTAGGCCGAGCCGCCTGGCGTGCTGCCAGTGGTGATGAAGAAGTCATGCGCCGTGAAGGTGATCCGCGGCGAGGGCATCTGGCCGCGATTGATTTTATCGGCGATCAGCGAGGCCGAATAGACCAGAAGCTCCTTGTCCCAGATCGAGGCAACGCCATGCTTGGTGCCGACGACCTCGATCCATGTCTTGCCGTCGTCATAGCGAGGCAGCTCGGTCTCCTTCTCCCGCCGCAGCGAGAAGAAGTTGTAGACCATGGTGTTCCGGTCGCCCTTGACCTTGCCCACCAGGGGGCTGTCGGTCGTGGAAAAATCAAACGTCTGTTGCTCGTCCATGGGCCCAGTGCGTCCTGCGGCGTCCGTTGTGCAGGAGCGGCGCGGCAGATGCCAGCGTTACGCGCACGGGTGTCGGCGTCACGACGAGTCTTTTCCGGTCCTGGCTATTTCTGAGACACGCTCGAAGGGTTCGAGAGGCGCGCGAGCGCCAGGAGAACTTATCCACAGCCCCTACTCGTCGTGACGCCGACACCTGATGCGGCGTTCGTCGTGACGCCGACATATCCTCGTCGTGACGCCGACATATCCTCGTCGTGACGCCGACGCATCCTCGTCTTGACGCCGACGCATCCTCGTCGTTACGCCGACGCAAACCGGCGATAAGAGATTGAATTAAAAAGGCTAATTCGGGCCGATAACCTTATAACCTTTAGACTCTATGACTCTTGAAACACTCTCAAAGAGTGGGTGCGGAAGTACGCTGGCTGGCCCACCCCTGATCAACTGGCGGGAACCATGGATGGCGGAATTACAACGGCACGGACAAAAGGCTGCTCATGAAGCAGCAGGAGATGTCGGCGTAATGACGAGGAATAGAAAAGCCAGATAAGCCGATATCAACCTAGGGTTGATGTGCATATCTATAGATAAACCTCTTGGGTTTTCTTGACTCCACGGCAGCTGGCATTCGTCGCGACGCCGACATGCTGCCATTGGGGAACAGGAATTCTTCAGCACACCGTCATCAGCAAAGCACAAGATTAGGTTCGAAAATTTGCTGTCTGCACACAGGGTTATCTGCCAACGCGTAATGCGAAAAACATTGGAAGGCGCATGGGAGCGCGATAGGATACAGCCTTGGCGGCACCACAACGGGCCGTGGACAGGACGGGAGAAGCCCATGCTCGACGGACGCCTGCTTTGCCCTCTGCTATTCGCGGCAGGGAGCACCGGTCTGCTGATGCCGGAATCCCTGGCTGCATGGCTGACCCCGGAAGACGCCGCGCTGGCCGGGCTGGCCCTGATAGCCTTGGGCATCGTTGCCGGATTGGCTGGATGGCGGTCGGACCTCGCCGACGCGTCCTTCCAGGGCTATGCTGCATTGCGCCAGATCGCCCGTGGCGCGGGGCCATCCGGTCCCGCGCGGAGGATGAAAATCCGCATACGGTGCGCCCGCTGACAGCAGCCATTCCTGGCGGTGCAGGGCTTCACTCCGGCAGTCCCACCGCGCAGGCCAAAACGGAAGGACCAAGGCATGAACGATCCCCTCAACGGCCGCGAGATCTGGGTGGTCTGGGGCGGGGTGTTCCGCGACACGAGTTTCGCGGAACTGGAAGAGGGCACGGAGGAGTTGCACGGGCCTTTCCACAGCATGGCAGCCGCCGAGAAGGTCTGGCTGGAGCGCATGCGCAGGATGGTGGACATCGCCTCGCACCGGCTTTTTGTGCTGCGGGCCCAGGCTGTTCCGGAAAAGGCGTGAGCCGGATCCCTCTCCTTTCCCTGCGCGCACCGGCTGCCCTGTCAGCCGGTGCGCTGCAGCGCCACCTGCTGGCCTGGAAGAACCCCCTTCTGCTCGCTCGTCGGCGCGGTGAGGGAGGGCTCCCCGGCTGGTCCCGGCGTGCGCAGGCCCAGGAGCGGTTGCTGGATGACATGGCAGACCGCATCGCCCGGCTGGAGATCGCCCTGTTGCGCGAGCAGCGCCAAGCCCAGGAGCAAGCGCTGCGCGCTGACCAGGCGGAGGCCAGCATCATTCGCCTGCAATCGATGCTAGATAGCTTCAGGCAGCATCAGGCATGCCGGAACGGCGTGTTCCCTCGGCCCACTGAAGCACATGCCTCATGAGGTAGCGCCCAGCAAGTCTGGCCGCCTATTGGCGAAAAATCCTTGAGAATTGCGCGGCCCGCTCGGCTGGACTCAAGAGACGTGCGGGCGGAGAGGCAGCTTCGGTGGCAGGGAAATCATGCCTCACCAATGTTTCGGTAGTCCACAAGGCCGCCGCCACAGCCCCCGAAATCAAAAGGATCAGGATAACGAGAAGAAGGGGAAGCCGGGACATACAACTCGCCTGCGATACACACCGTTCTGGCGAGGGGGTGAGCGGCGCCTTGAGGCATTAACCGTTCATCAATAAATGGCCTGATCCCACAAATTGAGGCGCAGGTCAGCCGTATTCCGGGCTGTTCGCAGGTAACATCGCTGCGAGCCCGGCGGTGTTTCTCGTCGGGCAGATGGATCACGCGGGAAGCCTGCCGATGCCCCAGCCTGAAGCTCAGCCCCGGCCACAGACGCCACGCTTCGTCGCGCCGCATTTTGTTGAGATTGAGGGCAGTGCCGATATTCCTGGAGCAATCCGGCGGGCCTGCGCCTTCACCACCGCCGCACCGGGTTGGCCGCGGTGTCGCGACGGTGCCACCCACTATCATCGCTGCATCCTCACCTCGCACACGGGGCGTTGGAAAGATGGCGCTGCCGTCGGCTGGCGGACGGAAAGCTGGCCCGCGGTCATCGCCGGCGGGATCGCGGATACCGCCGAGAAGCCGGCTTGCCTCCTGCCTCCAGCGTCAGCGCCGATGGTCGCGGAGGGTCATGCGGAAGATCTGATGCAGGCTATTGCCTCGGCACTGGGCGCCGCCTACGCGCCCCTGCCCGGCACCCTGGAAGCCCACGGAGGCGGTCTGGTGCAGTGCATTGCCCCCGCCTTCGTGGAAATGGCCAGGGAGAGGGGGCTGCCGCGCATCTGGATCTGCAGCCATCTGAATGCGCAGGGCGCCATGCCGCCCGAGCAGCCCTGGACGCATTTGCAGACCGTGTTGGTGCGCGAATGGCCCGGACGAGCCGAAGCGGGACGCTTCCAGGTCGAGGTGGATACCCTACCCTATGCATCGATTATCCCGGCGCAAGGTACTGTCGAGAACATGGCGCCGCAGCCGCTGCGCTGGTGCGTGGATGACCTGGAGGAGGCCATGGCCGGAGCGCTCGAGCACCTCTACGGCAGCCATAGGGCCCCACGCAGGCTTGGCATCGATCTCCCGGGCGGTGAGGCAGGGCCGGGCTGAGGCGCCCTGCCCCGCGGCTTCGGCAAGGCAGGCGGCACGGAACGGGCCTCATTCTCAGAGGCAGAGAAGGGTGGCCAACTCCTGCGGCAAGGTTGCCCCCAAAGCGGGCCGGTAGCCACGCCGCAGCTTTTCCCGCGCCAGCCGCATGCAGGCAGCGCTGGCCTCGGCGTCGTCGGCATAGGGATCGCGCCGCACCTGACCGGCGGCGCCATGCCGTCCCCACTCGCGCACCAGGCACCATCCGCCCAGCAGATCCGCCATCACGTAGAGCCGGTAGAAGCGGTCCATGTTGCGCGTCGGGTCACGGCGATGCAGCCAGAGGCTCAGCATGCGGGCGACATCCATCGGGAAAGCCGTTGGAACCAAAATGGAACATGCCTGAGCCGTCGAGGCGCTGGCAAGCTTGGCCATTCCACCTTTCTGCAACCGTCAACCTGAATTGTTGACGTTGACGGGCAGAAGTGGCTCTGGCACCCTTGCGGCACCTCGCTCGTGTTCTGACGTCAGAACAGGGTCGGGGCGGGCAACGGAGCTGCGCCATGCAAGGAAGCGACCTCAGGACCCTGCGGCAGCAGTTGCGCCTCAGCCAGTCGGAGCTGAAGGACATGCTCAACGCTGCGCTGGAGCGCAGCTACGACAAGCCCCGCATCTCCCGCTGGGAGAACGGCCGCGAGCCGATCCCGGACGAGGTCGGCCGGGCCGTCGCGGCCCTTGCCTCCGGCCAGCCCCGCCATGCCCGCATCCTGGTGCTGGCCAACCAGAAGGGCGGTGTGGGCAAGACCACCTCCGCCATCAACCTCGCCTGCGGGCTGGCGCGCCAGGGGGCGCGGGTGCTGCTGGTGGACCTCGACCCGCAGGCCACCGCCACGGTTGCGCTGATGGCGGCCGGCAGCGTCGAGGCCTACCGCCAGGGCCGCACCATGGCGCAGGTGATCCTGCGCGACCGGCCGCTGGAAGAGGCGATCTTCCGGGCGGATGACCCGCTGCTGGGCGGCCGCGCCGGCTTCGACCTGGCGCCCAGCCATATCGACCTCGCCGAGACGGATGGCCGGCGCGAGCCTGGCTTCGACGTGGCGCTGCGCGAGGGGCTGGAGCCGGTGCGCGGCCGCTACGACGCCATCATCCTCGATGCGCCGCCCAATCTCGGCATGCTGACGGTGATGGGGCTGGCCGCCGCCGATGCCGTCATCATCCCCGTGCGCACCGAGCCCTATGACAGCATGGGGGTGGGGCTGATCCTGGCCACCATCGGCAAGGTGCAGCGCCGGCTGAACCCCTCGCTGCGGCTGGCCGGCATCCTGCCCACCCAGTTCGGCGCGCGCAAATCGGTCGACCGCGAGGTGCTGGAACAGCTCATCGGCGTGATGGAGGGCAAGGCGCCGGTGCTGGAACCGGTGCCGGCCAGCGCGGTGTTCGGGCATGCGGCGCGCAACGGGCGGATCGCGCTGGAGGCCTCGCCGGCCGCGCCGGCCGTTGCCGTCTATGCGCGGCTGGCGGCGGCGCTGGCGGCGGGCGGCCCGCTGCCCGCCGCTCCGCGCGATGTGCTGGCACAGGGCATGGAGGGCTGAGACCATGGCGACGAAACGCAAGCCCGCCTCCCCCGTGCTGGGAGCCGCGATGTCGGCCATCGGCGCCGCCAATGAAGGGCTGGTGACGCAGGACAGCCGCTTCCGCCACTCCTTCGAGGCGCCGCTGGATCGCATCCGCCCGGATCCCGAGCAGCCCCGCAAACGCTTCGAGGCGGCGGAGATCGCCGCTCTCGCGGCGACCATGGCAACGGAGGGGCAGTTGCAGCCCGTCCTGTTGCGGCCGGATCCGGAGCGGCGCGGCGCCTGGATCCTGGTCGCCGGCGAGCGTCGCTGGCGGGCGGCGCGCCACAATGGATGGGCCAGCCTGCTGGCCATCGTGCATGAGGGCGATGCCGAGCTCGCGGCGCTGCTGGAAAACCTGCAACGCGTCGACCTCGATCCGGTGGAGGAGGCGCACGCGCTGCGCCGCCTGCTCTCCCGCCGCGGGCTGACGCAGGGGCGTGCCGCGGAGCTGCTGGGCCGCAGCCCAGCCGAGATCAGCGCCACGCTGCGCCTGCTGACCCTGCCCGAAACCTTCCTGGCCCAGGCGGCAGGCATCCCGCGCAACGTGCTGGTGGAGCTGGCGCGGCTGGAAGCGGGGCCGGTGCGCGATCGGCTGATCCGGATGGCGGAGGCGGGGGAATTGACGGTCCGTGCCATCCGCGCCGCGCGGTCTGAGCCGGCGGCGCCTCCACCGGGCCGGCCGGTGCCGGATCCGCCGGTGCCGCCGGGAGGAGGGCTGCCCGCTGCCCTGTTGCGTGACTGGCGGGCGGGTCTCGAGCGGCGGCAAGCCGAGCCCCATCCGCTGACCCCGGCCGAGCGGCGGCAATTGGCGGCGCTGCGCCGACAGATCGAGGCGCTGCTGGACCGGTAAGGCTACCGGCCCTGCTGCCCCTCCTGGCGGAGTTCTGACGTCAGAACATCGGGCGCCGAGCCAAGGGGTGCCTGAGTTTACGCGATTTTATGCTGAACTGCGGCATGACTGCGCCCGGACCCAGAGCGCGGGCAGCAGGATATGGCGGTGCGCCAGACGAGCGGAATGGCCGGCATCAGGCAGGCAGGCTGCATGGCCGCCGCGCCGCCCCCGGAATTTGGCCAGTCGGTGACGCTGCGCGCCAGCAACGGCAAGCCCCTGCGCATGCGGGCTGTTCTGCTGGCCGAGGCCAGCAACGCGGCTCCCCGCCTGCGGGACTGGCACGAGGTCAGCCTGTGGCGCCGCCAGGATGGCGAGATCGTCCTGGCGCTGCGCACACATCTGCACGATGGCCCTGAGCCCGAGCGCTGCCGCATCATGCCCTTTCCCGATCTGGAGCAGGCCATGCGATGGCTGGAGGAGTTCGATCCTCTGCAGGACCTGCAGGCGGTGTTCGACGCCTTCGACCCGCAGCTTATCCCCTTGGTCGTGTCCCGGGTGGTGGTGTAGGAGGTGACCGCTTTTGAGGAGGCGGCCACCGCAATGGTTCTCGGTAGGGTGTGGGTTGTCGAGACCTGTAA
>NZ_JBHSCH010000049.1:0-67918 GCF_042651065.1 Teichococcus aestuarii | reverse complement strand
AGGTCTCGACAACCCACACCCTACCGAGAACCATTGCGGTGGCCGCCTCCTCAAAAGCGGTCACCTCCTACACCACCACCCGGGACACGACCCCGGCCGCGCCCAATGGGTGGACCAGCCATGTCAGCAGGAATGTGTGACAACCTGAAGCGACGATCCTGCGCGCGCAGGCTGTATCGCGAGGGGTATTCCGAGTTGTCCACCCGTTTCCGCCGCATGGCGAAGGATTATGAGCGCTACGCCAGCACCCTTGCCGATCTCCACCTCGTCGCCTTCGCCTGCATCATGCTCAAGCAAGCCGCTCGACTGGCTGCAGGTCCATAACAGCCTCTGGAGATAAGGGTTTTCTGTGGCTATTAGAGGGATAGCATCATCTGCCGGAGCGCGGTTATGTCCTTTGACTTAGCTGTCGTACTTGGGCTGCTGAGCGCCGTGATTGTCATGTTTGCTTTGGGCCGCCCGCGTATGGATGCAGTGGCATTGTCCGTGCTTGTCGCTCTTCCGTTGACGGGCATCCTCACTGTTCAGGAAGCACTCGCCAGTTTCAGCGATGCCAGCGTCGTGCTGATTGCCGCTCTTTTTGTGATTGGCGAGGGACTGGTCCGAACCGGTGTCGCCAGCAGCATGGGAGATTGGCTCGCATCTCGTGCCGGTAGCGGCCGCAGCAGGCTTATTGCCATGTTGATGTTGGTCGTCGCGACACTAGGCTCGGTGATGAGTTCCACCGGGGTGGTCGCCATCTTCATCCCGATCGTAATGCGTATTGCCCTGCGATTGCGCATCCCGCCGCGCCAGATGATGATGCCGCTGAGCTTCGCCGCCCTGATCAGCGGCATGATGACATTGGTAGGAACACCACCCAATCTGGTTGTGAACAGTGAGTTGCTGCGGAACGGCCATGCTGGCTTCGGCTTCTTCAGCTTCACGCCATTCGGCTTGCCGATCCTGCTGCTCGGCATCGGCTATATGATTGTGGCGCGCCGCTGGTTGAAGAATGTGGAGCCGGAGGAAGCGGTCTCCCACGGCCGGCTGACCTTGGCGCAACTTGTCGGAGATTATGGACTGGCTAGGTGCGTGTACCGCCTCCGTATCGGCCCTGGCTCGCCCCTGGCCGGGCAAAGCCTCGAGGTGTTGCGTCTGCACGCCACGCATGGGCTGAATGTCATGGCCGTTGAGCGCCCACAGCGCTTTACCTCAACCTATCTGAGTGCGGGCGGAGAGACTGTACTGCGCTTAGGTGATGCGCTGATCGCGCATTTCGCTGGGCCAGAGGAGCGTCTGCAGGCACTTGCTTCCCGGCTGGCCCTCCAACCTCTGCCGCTCGGCGATCTTGATCCTGTCAGCAGACCACGTCCCATTGGAATAGCCGAAGTCATCATTCCTCCTGACTCGCCACTCTGCGGCAGATCAGTGCTGGAAGCCGATTTTCGGTCCACCTACGGACTAACGGTGGTAGGGCTGCGCCGTGGCTTGATTACACCGGTCGAGGGATTGCTTGAGGAGAAGCTGCAGGCCGGAGACACGCTGCTGCTGGTTGGCCCCTGGAAGGAGTTGCGCCGCTCCCAACGCGGAAAGCGGAGCTTCCTGTTACTCAACCAGCCGGAGGATCTGGAGGAACTGCCCCCTGCCTCTGACCGTGCACCACAGGCCTTGCTCAGCCTGGGTGTAGTCGTTGTGCTGATGGTCACAGGCGCGCTGCCACATGTGCAGGCCGCATTGATCGGTTGCCTGATGATGGTGGGCTTCCGCTGCATCGACCTGGACAATGCCTACCGCGCCATCCACTGGCAGACCATTGTCTTGATTGCCGGCATGCTGCCCTTTTCCTTGGCCCTGCAGAAAACCGGCGGCATCGCTATGGCGGCCGACGGGCTAATCAGGCTGGTGGGGGGCGCAGGATCTTATGCTTTGCTCGCCAGCCTGTTCGCGGCGACGGCCTTGACCAGCCTTTTCATATCCAACACCGCGACGGCCGTGTTGATGGCGCCAGTCGCTATCGCTGCGGCGCGGGAACTGGGTTTTTCGCCCTATCCCTTCGCCATGATCGTTGCCCTGGCCGCCTCGGCCGCCTTCATGACGCCCGTGTCTTCGCCGGTGAACATGCTGGTCATGGGGCCAGGCCGCTATAGCTTTGGCGATTTCCTGCGCATTGGTGTGCCCTTCACCGTGCTGGTGATGCTGGTGAGCTTAGCGCTGGTGCCTTTGCTGCTACCGGTGCGATAAGCTCCAGCACTGTGCCAGCCGAAGCAATACTGGACTTGCTTCAAAAAAGTGGAGGGTTCCTGATGAGGCCAGAGGAACCCCATGAAGCAGCAGAGGCGTTTCACGAAGGCATTTAAGGATGAGGCAGTCCGGACGAGCGGGCGGAGCCAGTGCGAAATCGCCGAGGACCTCGGAATCGGTCTGTCGGCGCTGGTCCTTTGGATGACTGCGCCTTTCAAAACTCACTCTCAAGTGCATCTTCGCGGTGGAGGGGCGGGTGATCGCGCTGCACGATATCGCGGTGCCGATCTTTGCCTTCGGCACCATGCGGGACCACATCGCGCCCCGGCGCGAAGGCTCGTGGTGTGATGCCTGGCGCGGCTGGATGACCGCCGCCGGCTCCGGCGAGCGGGTGCCGCCGCCGCCGATGGGCGCGCCGGAACGGGGCCTGGACCCGGTGGAGCCCGCGCCCGGCCGCTACGTCCACATGGGCTGAGGCCCGGCGGCGCCCTCAGACCAGCATGGCGGGGCTGCGGGCGATGGCCGAGACGAGGTCCGACCGGCTGACGATGCCGACGACCCTGCCCTTCTCCACGATCGGGATGCGCTTGAGGTTGTGGGCGGACATCAGCTCCGCGAGCTGCGGCAAGGTCGCATCGCGTCCGGCGGTGATGACGTGCTTCTGCATGGCGTCCGCGGCGGAACGGTTGTCGCGCCGGACGAAATCCAGGAATTCCTGGGACAGGGCCTCGCCTTCCGCCAGCCGTCCCAGCCACCATTCGTTGCGCTGGCGGGCGGTTTCCCGGAAGGGCCTGATGATGTCCAGCTCGCTGATGATGCCAAGCAGCGAGCCGTCCGCGGCACAGACCGGAACCGCGCTGATCCGCCGCTCGGCCAGCAGGGCCGCGACCTCCGCGACCGAGTGCTCCGGGCGCGCGGTGATCGGCGGATGGCTCATGATGTCGGACGCGATGAAAGGCACGGCTTGCCTCCTCCTCAAGGTCGCAGAGGCCGCAGTCCCGGGCCTGGCAGCCCGTGACCGGCCTCTCCGTTGCCGGGAGATTGGCAGGCCGTGCCGGCTCCACCCTGATGCAGATCAGGCGGCCCCTCCGCCCCTCCCGTGCGCCATCCGGCAGGCTGCGCCGCGGGCTTCCGCGGTCACGGGCACTGGCTCGGCGCGGCATAGCGGCGCCAGATCGCCTTGCGGATCAGCCTGCGGCTGTCGGCGGCGCCGAGCGTCCTGTCCTGCTCCACCTGCGCGGCCTCCTCGGCAAGGCCGCGATCCTTGATGACGTGCAGGAACCAGGCGGAGAAATCGCCGGCGCGCAGATGCCGCTCCCAGCAATCATCGTCGATCCCGCAGGCCAGGTCGAGAAAGGCGTGCAGGTTGTTCGCCTTGGTGAAGCGCCCCCGCCGGAGGTCGTGGAAGTAGAAGCTGCGGCCGTCGCCGACATCGCCCACCGCGTACTTGCCGGCATGCCGGCGGTGATCCTGGTGCGGCGGCTCGAGTGTCACCGGGATCGGGGCTGCGTCTGCTCCGGGCCGCCAGCACAGCGCCTCGCAGCCCCCGGTGGCAGGGGCGCTGGGCGGCGCGCAGCCCAGCAGGCCGGCGGCCTCGCGGATCATGGCCTCCGGCGCCGGGCCGAGCGCCAGGACCAGCCGGACGGTCTGCAGCGCCTCCCGGCTGAGCGAGGCGGGCCTGTAGGTGATCAGCACGGTGGCCGACAGGTCCTGGTCCAGCAATGCCGATCCGCGCGGCGGGCCCGCCGGCAGCAGCTCATGCGCCTCGTCGAGAAGCAGCCAGTGCGGGCGCCCGGTGCGGGCACGCAGATGCGCGGTCTGGTGCAGCAGGCCGGTGAACAGCGACTGGCGCTCCTGCAGCGTCATGGCCTGGGTGTTCACGACGACGTTGACGCCGGCCTGGGACACCAGCCGCAGCGCCTCGGTGGCATGCGGCGGCGCGTCCAGGCTGCCGAGCCGCACGGCATTCTCCAGCTCCAGGTAGTCGCCCTCCGGGTCGATGACGCAGAACTCCAGCTGGCGCTCGGCGATCCGCTCGGTCAGCGCCGTGGCAAAGGCGGACTTGCCCGCCCCCGACGGCCCAACCACCAGCGTGCTGCCCTGGCCGGGGCGCAGGTGGACCGGCCGCCCGGCGCGGTCCCGCCCCAGCCAGGGCCCGTGCTTCCCGTCCGGCGCCAGGGCCACGTCTTCCTCGATGATGCGCGCCACCGGCTCCACGATGCCGTCGCCATTCAGCCCGGCCAGCGGCAGGTCCGCGTCGCGGCGCACCACCGGCAGGGCATTGCCCACCGCCGCCGAGCAGCCGCAGGCGCGCAGGAAGGCATGGTCGTTCTCGGCGTCGCCCGCGCCGATGACGTTGACCATCGAAATCTGCAGCTCGTCGAGCGCGGCTCTCAGCCCCGTGGCCTTGTTCACGCCGGAGGGCAGCACCATCACCGCGCCCTTGTTGAAGGAGATCTGCAGCTCGAGGCCGCAATCGTGGATGGCTTCCAGCACCGTGGCCTGGTGCGGCTCCCACGTCGCCAGGATGCAATGGCCGGCCGAGATCGGCTCCACCTTCCGCTCCCGCAGCAGGCGCAGCAGCTGCGCGGGCGGCGGCGGCGCCAGCAGCCGCTCCGTGCGGGCCAGGGGGTCGTAGAGGACAGCGCCGTTTTCGGCCACGATGCGGTCGAACAGCGCGGCGTCCGGCAGCAGCGGGAGGATCGCCGCCACCTCCCGCCCCGTCACCAGCAGGATGCGACGGCCGGTTTCCTTCAGCCGCCGCAGGGCGGCCATCGTCTCCGGCCGCACCACGCCGTCATGCGCGATGGTGCCGTCGAAATCCACCGCCAGACCCAGGAAGTACATCGCTCGCGCCTCCCGGCCCGGGGGCGTGGATCCGCCCGCCAGGCCCTGCCCGCGCATCACGCGCCCGGCCCGGTCAGGCCCTGACCTGCATCAGCATCGGGCGCTGCGCCATGGCGGATGCTGGCCCGCCGATCGCGGAGAAGGCGCCATGCAGGACCGTACAACGGCCGAGATCATCCGGAACCAGCACCCGTTGACCCTGAGCCCTGGCGACAGCGTGGCCGCGGCCTGCGCGGCCATGCATCGCCGCCGCGTCGGCGCCGTGCTGGTGGTGGGAGAGGACAATCGCCTGGCCGGCATCTTCACCGGCCGCGACGCCATACGCTGCCTGGCGGAGGGCTACGACGCCCGCAACACGCCGCTTCGCCTCGTCATGACCCCTGACCCGGTGACGCTTCTGCCCGAGCAGACGGCGATCGACGCGCTGCGCCTGCTGAATGACGGCGGCTTCCGCCACCTGCCGATCTGCCAGGATGGGCGGGTGATGGGCATCGTGTCGCGCTACGACTTCCGGGCCATGGAACATGCCCGCCTCAACGAGGAGAGCCGGTTCTTCGAGGTGCTGCGCTGAATGGGCGGCGGCCTGATCCAGATCATTCCGGCGCGCCCGGGGATCTGCTTGACCGGTCCGGCAAGCAGATGAGGGCAAGGCGATGCAGCGAGCGGCACGGGCGCGGCGGGTGGCGGCACGGGAGCAGGACTGGCTGCACGCGTTGCGCCGCGGCCTCGTGGAGCGGCTGCTCGGCCGCCTGCCCGCGGTGCCCCGCCCAGGAAGCGACCGGGGGGATCACCGGGGGGATCACCGGGGGGACCACCCGGGCGACCGCCGCCCGGCCGCGCCGGAGACGTCCCGCTGGCGTGCCGCCAGGCGCCGGACGGAATGACCGGCCATGCGCGCGATGCAGTTCGTACGGCCAGGGGCGCCGCTGCGCTGTGCCGCCCTCCCCGACCCGCAGCCCGGCCCAGGGCAGGTGGTGCTGCGCGTGGCCGCCTGCGCGGTCTGCCGGACCGACCTGCATCTGGTGGATGGCGAGCTGGCCAACCCCAGGCCCGGCGTGGTGCCGGGGCATGAGATCGTCGGCCGCGTCGTGGCGCGGGGTGCGGGCGCCACGCGCTTCGCCATGGGCCAGCGCGTCGGCGTTCCCTGGCTGGGCTTCGCCTGCGGCACCTGCCGCTTCTGCCGCGACGGGCGGGAGAATCTGTGCCCGGAGGCGCGCTTCACCGGCTACCAGCGGGATGGCGGATATGCCGAGCTTTGCCTGGCGGAGGAGGCCTTCTGCCTTGCCCTGCCGGAGGGGTATGGCGACGCGGAGGCCGCGCCGCTGCTCTGCGCCGGGCTGATCGGCTACCGCGCCCTGCGGATGGCGGGGAATGCCGCCCGCCTCGGCATCTACGGCTTCGGTGCGGCGGCGCATATCGTGGCGCAGGTGGCGCGGCATGAGGGGCGGGAGGTCTTCGCCTTCGTGCGCCCCGGCGACGCGGCCAGCGCGCAATTCGCCCGGCAACTCGGCGCGGCCTGGGCCGGGCCGTCCGACGCGCCTGCGCCGCAGCCGCTGGATGCGGCGATCCTGTTCGCGCCGGTGGGCGCCCTGGTTCCGGCGGCGCTGCGCGCGGTGGACCGCGGGGGCACGGTGGTCTGCGCCGGCATCCACATGAGCGACATCCCGGCCTTCCCCTACGGCATCCTGTGGCAGGAGCGCTGCCTGCGATCGGTCGCCAACCTGACGCGGCGCGACGGCGAGGCGTTCCTGGCGCTCGCCCCCCGCATCCCGGTCCGGACGGCCGTGGAGACCCTGCCGCTCGAGGCGGCCGGAGCCGCGCTGGAGCGGCTGCGCCGGGGCGAGCTCGAGGGCGCGCTGGTGCTCACGCCATGACCCGCCTCCCGGCCCGCCTCTGCCCCTGCGCCGGGGTCTGGCCGCCGGGCTGCGTGGCCAGGGCATCGCCACCCTGTCAGGCCCGCCAGGCCAGCCGCGGTCTGCCCTAGCGCGCCACGGCCGGCACAGGCAGGGCGGCAGGGCCCGGGCGCGCCGCCGCCTCCCCGTCATCCTCCAGCCCGGCAAGCACATCCTCCTCGGCCACCAGGTGCAGCTGCAGCAGCGCCTCCAGCGCGAAGAGCGTACGGCGCAGGGAGGGGATCAGCGCCGGCCAGGGAACCCCCTCCTCCGCCAGCCGCAGCGCCGTGGCGATGCGGCCGGTCAGAATCTCGATCTCGGCATGCATCCGGACCAGCGCCGTCATCGCCTCGCTGCCCAGGCGCTGCGCCGCGGCCGGGTAGAGCATGCGCTCCTCGGTCTGCTGGTGCGGCAGCAACTGCTCCTGCAACTGGCGGAGCAGCGCCGCGAGGGTGGCGGGCTCCGCCTGCTCCGCGCGCATCCGCTCGGCCGTGGCGCGGATCATCTCGGCCAGGGAACGCAAGGCGGCGTGCTCCGCCATGCGCTCCGCCAGCCCGGCCAGGGCGGGCAGCGCCGCCGGCCGGCGCTCCGCCCGCCCCGGCCGCAGCGCCGTCAGGGCAAAGAGAATGGCCAGCACGTCGATCCCTTCCTGCAGCAGCGCGCCCTGCAGCGGCGGCAGCAGCCCCGCAGCGGCCGGCAGCATCGCCGCGACCGAGGCGCCCATGCCCAGGCCGATGGCCCGCAGCGCGATGCCGCGCGACCGCCGCGCGATGGCGATGGCCTCCGCGACACGGTCCACGCGGTCCACCAGCAGCACGATGCCCGCCGCCTCGGCCGCCGCGGCGGTGCCGGCCGCACCCATGGCGATGCCGACCTGGGCCGCGGCGAGGGCGGGGGCATCGTTCACGCCGTCGCCCACCATGGCGGTCGGTGCCGCGGCGGCCTCCGCCCGCAAGGCCTCGATCTTGTTGGCGGGCGACTGCTCGGCCAGCACCGCGTCCAGCCGCAGCGCCCGCCCGACCGCCAGCGCCGCCGCCTGCCGGTCGCCGGACAACAGCACCAGCCGGCGCAGCCCCAGGGCGCGGAGCTGCCGCACGGCGCGCGCCGCCTCGGGCCGCGGCGTGTCGCTCAGCACGAAGGCGGCCGCCACCTGGCCATCCACGCCGAGCCAGGCGACCAGGCCGCCCAGCCCCGCCAGGGCGGCATCCGGCCCGAAGCCCGGCGCCGGCGCCAGGCCGGCGTCGCGCAGATAGGCCTCGCCGCCGAGCAGCACCGTCCTGCCCTCCACCACCCCGCGCAGGCCACCGCCCGGCGTCTCCTGCACCGCCTCCGGCGGCGCCAGCGCCATGCCCTGCTCCAGCGCCGCGTCCCGCAGGGCGGTGGAAACCGGGTGGGCCGACCCCTGGGCCAGAGAGGCCGCCAGCCGCAGCGCGCCGGCACGGCCCAGCGCCGGCTCGGCATCCACCGTCGCCAGGGCCGGGCGGCCCGGCGTCAGCGTGCCGGTCTTGTCGAACACCACCGTGCGGATCCCGGCCAGTTGCTCCAGCGCGCCGGCATCCTTGACGATGATGCCGCGCCGCGCCGCGCGGCCGATGCCGGCCATCAGGGCCACCGGCGCGGCCAGGATCAGCGGGCAGGGCGTGGCCACCACCAGCACCGCCAGGGCGCGCAGCGGGTCGCCGGTGGCCAGCCAGGCGCCGCCGGCCACCAGCGCCGTGAACAGGACGAAGGCGACGGCCCAGCGGTCCGCAAGCCGCGTCAGCGGCGCCCGGCTGGCCGTCGCGGCCTCGGTCAGGCGGATGATGGCGGCATAGGTGCTGCCGGCGGCGTCGTGGCTGGCGCGCAGGCGGAAGGCCGGGCCGGCATTGACCGCCCCGCTCTGCACCGCCGCGCCCCGCGCCAGCGCGACGGGCAGGGATTCGCCGGTCAGGGCGCGCAGGTCCAGCGTCGCGGCGCCATCCGCCAGCAGGCCATCGGCCGGCACGGTGTCACCGGGGCGCACCAGCAGCAGGTCGCCCGGCCGGATGGCGGCGACGGGGATGTCCTCCAGCCGCTCGCCTTCCAGCCGCTGCGCCCGGCGTGGCGTGCGGGCCAGCAGGTCCGCCAGCGCCGAGCCCGCGCGTGCGCCGGCCCAGGCCTCCAGCGCCTCGCCGCCCGCCACCATCACGGCGATCACCGCCGCCGTGGCCGCCTCCCCCGTTGCCACCGCGGCCAGCATGGCGGCCAGGGCGATCACGTCCACGCCCGGCCGGCCGCCGCGCAGGCTGCGCCAGAGGCCGGCCGCCACATGCAGGGCCACCGGCAGCGCCGCGGCGCTCCAGACCCAGCCAGCGGCCACACCGGCGCCGCGCATCCAGAGCACCGTTCCGGCAGCCAGGCCCAGCAATGCCCAGCCCAGCCGGAGATGCTGCCGTCCCTGCCGTCCCATCGCCCTGTCCTTGGCCGTGCATGGCAAACCGGGCGCCCCCCCGGCCCTGACGCGGATCAGGGCAGGCCACGCCGCCGGATCAGTCAGCCTGCCAGCACGGGCTCCTGCGCGCCAGATGCCTCCTGGCGCTGCTCGGCCTCCCGCACCACGGCGATGGTCCGCAGCAGGCTGGCGGGCGTGACGCTGATCGCCTCGATGCCCAGCGCGACGAGATAGGCGGCGATCTCCGGGTAGTTGGCCGGGGCCTCGCCGCAGATGCCGACATGGCGGTGGTTGCGCCGCGCACCGCTCACGGCCTGGCGCAGCATCTCCAGCACCCCCGGGTCGCGCTCGTCGAAGTCGAAGGCCACGGTGACCGAATCGCGGTCCACGCCGAGCGTCAGCTGCGTCAGGTCGTTGGAACCGATCGAGAAGCCGTCGAACAACGCCGCGAAGCGGTCGATCAGGATCACGTTGTTCGGGATCTCGCACATCATGTACACTTCCAGCCCCGCCTCGCCGCGCTTCAGCCCGTGCCGCGCCATCTCGGCCAGCACGCGCTCCGCCTCCTCCAGCCGGCGGCAGAAGGGCACCATGACCCGCAGATTGGCCAGCCCCATCCGCTCCCGCACCTGGCGGATGGCGCGGCACTCCAGGGCGAAGCCCGGCGCATAGGCCGGGTGGGCGTAGCGGGCGGCCCCGCGGAAGCCCAGCATCGGGTTCTCCTCCGCCGGCTCGAAGCCGCTGCCGCCGAGGAGCCGGCCGTATTCGTTGGTCTTGAAGTCAGACAGCCGCAGGATCACCGGCCGGGGGTGGAAGGCGGCGGCGATGGTGCCGACGCCCTCGGCCAGGGTCTGCACGAAGAACGCCTCGGCCGAGGCGTGGTGCCGCGCCAGCTGCGCGATGGCCTGCCGCTCGGCCAGGGAGGCGACCCTGTCCGGCTGCACGCAGGCCATCGGGTGCACGCCGATCTGCTCGCTGACGATGAACTCCATGCGCGCGAGCCCGACGCCGGCGCTGGGCAGCATGGCCGAGCGGAAGGCCAGCGCCGGGTTGGCCAGGTTCAGCATGATCTTCGTGCGCGGCAGGACGGCGACATCGGCGGCGATGCGGCTCACCACGAAGGGCACGGCACCCTGCAACACCTCGCCGGCCTCGCCCCTGGCGCAGCACACCGTCACCTCGGCGCCATCGGCCAGGGCGCCGAGCGCTCCCGCCGCGCCGACCACGGCCGGCACGCCCAGCTCGCGCGCCACGATCGCCGCATGGCAGGTGCGGCCGCCGCGCTCCGTGACGATGGCGGCCGCCGTCTTCATCACCGGCTCCCAGTCCGGGCTGGTCGCCTCGGCCACCAGCACCTCGCCCGGCCGGAAGGCGGCGAGATCCGCCGCGCCGCCCACCCGGCGCACCTGGCCCGTGGCGATGCGCTCGCCCACCGCCTTGCCGGTCACCAGGACCGGGGCCGTGCCGGTGAGGCTGAAGCTCTCCACGGCCTGCGCCCCGCGGCGCGAGGCCACCGTCTCCGGCCGCGCCTGCAGGATGTAGAGCTGGCCGTCCAGGCCGTCCTTGGCCCATTCGATGTCCATCGGCACGGGATGGCCGGCGGCGGCCGAGTAATGCGCCTCGATGATCAGGGCCGCCTCGGCGAGGGAGAGCACCTCCTCGTCGCTGATGCAGAAGCGGTCCCGTTCTGCCTCCGGCGTCGGCAGGTCGATCGTCGGCTCCGCCGCGCCGGGCCCGGCATAGACCAGCCGGGTCTGCTTGCGCCCGAGCGCGCGGCGCAGCACGGACCTGTAGCCGGCGCGGAAGGTCGGCTTGTGCACGTGGAACTCGTCCGGGTCCACCTTGCCCTGCACGACATTCTCGCCAAGCCCGTAGGAGCCGGTGACATAGACCACGTCGCGGAAGCCGGATTCCGTGTCGAGCGTGAAGATCACGCCACTGGCGGCGAGATCCGCGCGGACCATCCGCATCACGCCGACGGAGAGCGCGACCTTGAAATGGTCGAAGCCGTTGTTGGCGCGGTAGACCACCGCGCGGTCGGTGAAGAGCGAGGCGCAGCAGCGGCGGCAGGCCTCCACCAGCGCTTCCTCTCCGCGGATGTTCAGGAAGCTCTCGTGCTGGCCGGCGAAGCTGGCATCCGGCAGATCCTCCGCCGTGGCGGAGCTGCGCACGGCCAGGGCCGGCTCGGCACCGGATTCCTGCCGCAGGCGGCGATAGGCGCCGATGATCGCGGCCCGCAGCGGCGCGTGGCCGGTGGCCTCGTAGACGATGCGGCGCGCCTCGGCGGCGCGGCGGGCCAGGGCGGGGATATCCGTGACATCCAGCCCGTCCAGCGCGCGGTGCAGCGCGGGCCAGGCAGAGGCCGCATCCAGGGCGGCGCGGTAGGCATCGGCGGTGACGCAAAAGCCGTTCGGCACGCGCAGCCCGGCCGGCGTCAGCCGCCCGTACAGCTCACCGAGCGAGGCGTTCTTGCCGCCGACCCTGGCGGTATCACCCAGCCCCACCTGGTCGAACCAAAGGATCATCCCGCTTCCGGCCATGGCCTGCCCTCCCAAATCATGGGCGCCGTCCTGCACCGGGCCGCAGGGCGCCGCCCTGACCTCGATCAGGAGGGGCAGGGCCGGGGCCGTGACGGCCGGGCGGCTCCGCCAGGGTCAGGCACCGGTCGGGATCTCACCCATGCCGCTTCGCGGGCCGCGCCGGAGGCGGACGCCACGGCGCTGGAGGTCGCGCAGCTGGAGGTACATCATCGCGGCCATGAGCGCGTCGGTCCCCGCGTCGTGCAATCCGAGGTTGGGAATGCCGAGGTCCCGGAGGATCGTGGCGAAGCGGAGGTCCAGCACCGTGCCCGGCGGCGCGCCGCCGTATTTGCGGTCGTGGTAGAGACGGGAGACCTCGATCCGGCGGTTCGGCAGGCTGGTGCGGAGCCGGTCCCGCACATACCGGTCGAGCATGCCGGCGTCGAAATCGATGTAGTAGCCGAGGAGCGGCCGGCTGCCGATAAAGCGCAGCAGGTCCGGCAGCAGGTCCTGCATGCCCGGGCCCGTGCTGATGTCCTGGTGGCGCAGCCTGTGCACCTTGATCGCGGCGGGTGGCGGCATCACCGCCGGCCGCACCACGGCCTCGAACCGTTCGCTCAGCAGGATGCGGTTGCCGCGGAGCCGTATCGCCGCCAGCGCGACAATCTCGTCGCGCCGGATATCCAGCCCGGTCGTCTCCAGGTCGAGCGAGACCACCTCGTCCTCCGGCCAGGGATCGAACAGGAAGCCATAGGCCGGGTCGGCGAGCCGTGCCCGCAACCAGCGCCGCCGCACGGCCTGCAGGATGCTCACGGCCCGGCTCCCCGCATCCTCAATGGCCTCGCAGATTGTAGTGGCTGCGGATCACCTCGCGGAACTGCCGCACGATCCGCAGGGCGTCGCGCAGGATGTCGCGGTCGGCGCTGGTCAGCAGGCCCAGCCGCACGGCCGCATCGGGCCCCGGCGTGCCGCGCCGCGCGGCCTCGAGCTGGGCGCGCAGCCGGAACTCCATGAAAACCCGGAGCGCCCCCACCAGCTCACGCCCCAAAGCCGCATCCAGCGCCCCTGCCTCGACCAGCGCCGCGATCCGGAGTGCCGTGGGCTGGGCGGTGATGCCGCGGCCGATGGCCAGGGTGCGCACGCCATGAACCAGCGGGAAGATGCCGGCGCGCTTGATATCGACCTCGTCGGAATTCATGCCGACCGAGGCGAGAAGCGAGCCGAGCAGCCCGACCTGCGGCTCCGCGAAGGTATCCACCAGCTGGGCGAAATGGGCGAGCAGGGCCCCCTCCCCGCGCAGAGCGGTCAACAGGGTCATCCGCGCCTGCTCGAGCAGCTCGCCGCGGCCGGATACGGCGGCCGCGTCCCAGAAGATGGCCAGGTTCATCGCCGCCTCGGGGCTGCGGTCCACAACCCAGCCCCTGAGCTGGCGCTGGAAGCCGTCGAGGGTCTGCGACCACAAGGGGTTGCGGACCATCACCCCACCCGGGCAGCGCGGGAAGCCGAAATCGTCCAGCGCCCGGGTGAAGGCCTCCCGGAACGCGGCCAGATCCGGCTCCGGCACCGGCGCCGCCAGGAGAAGGCCGTTATCCTGGTCTGTCCGGAGGGTCTGCTCGCCACGGCCTTCGGAACCCATCAGCAGCAGGCATCCCCCGCTCTGCACCGATGGCGGGGCGACCAGTTCGAAGAGGCGCGCGAGCAGCCGGCGGTTGAGGTCGGAGGTGATCTCGGCGATCGCCTCGATCCGCACGCCTTGCCCGTGCAGCCGCAGGACCTGCGCCTGGATGTCGCGCGCGGCCACCGTGAGGTCCTCCACGCCGCGGGCGCGGTCAATCCGGCCCGGGATCAGCTGCGAGTTGCCGGCGACCAGGCCCAGGATATCGATGTCCTCGAGGAAGCCGACATAGCGGCCTTCCCGCCGCACCGCGAGGCGCCGCTTGTCGTGCCGTGTCATCAGCAGGATGGCCTCGTAGAGGAAATCCCCGGCCTCTATGGAGACGACATCGAAATGCGTGACATCGCGGACGGGGGTTTCGAGCGGCAGGCGCCGCAGGACGACCGCCTTCGAGAGGTTCATGCCCGTCACGACCCCGGTGCGGTCCCCATCGCGGACGAAGAGGGCGTTCGCATTGACCCTCCTCATGCGGTGGCCTGCCGCCTCGATCGTCTCGCCGCCGTCGATGACGTTCGAATCCCCGCGCTGGGCGTCGCGCACGCGCGCGCGCAGCACCGATTCGAATCCATCCGGCCGGCGCGCCCCGGCCAGAGCATCGAGCTTGCGCGAGACCTCAGCGTAGAAGAAGGCGGCGAAGCCCGCATTGCGGCTGATCAGCCTCGTGACGGCAGGGCGGGGGATCAGATGGCACAGCGTCTCTTCCGCGGCGATGAAGTCCTCCCCGGCCGCGCCATGCACCAGGGCGCGCGAGTCGAAACTGTCGCCCGCGCGCAGGAGGGCTGTCATGGCACCGTCCTGCCGAACCTCCACCACGCCCTTGATGATGACGTGGAGCTGCCCGGATGGCTTGCCCGCGGCCACGATGACCTCCCCCGGCGCGAAATAGCCGATATCGGCGCCCGCCCTGATGTCCTCGACCTCCTGCTGGGTCAGGCGGTCGAAGGGCGGATTGCCGGCATCGAAGCTCTCGGCCACCTGCATTGCTCCCCCGCTGCTGCATTCCCAGGGCCCGGGCCGCCTGTGGCCTGGGCTGTGTTCCGGCGGACGGCGGCGCCGGGCTGGCGTCAGTGCACGCTGGCGCCTGCCGCTCCGAGCCCGGTCTCCGACCGCACATACTGCATGTTGAACGCGGCCTGCTCCCGCCGTGCCCGCTCGCTGCTGTCCATCCTGGAGAACAGCCAGATCCCGGCGAAGGCGATGGCCATGGAGAACAGCGCCGGGTTGTCGTAGGGGAAGAGCGGCGCGGCGTAGCCGAAGGTGTTTACCCACACGGCGCGGCTGAACACGACCATCAGGACCGCGCTGATCAGCCCGAGGAAGCCACCGATGAAGGCGCCCTGGGTGGTGGTCCCGCGCCAGAAGATGGACATGAGCAGGACGGGGAAGTTGCAGCTGGCGGCGACCGAGAAGGCCAGCCCCACCATGAACGCCACGTTCTGGTTCTCGAAGACGTAGCCGAGGAAGATCGCGACCAGGCCGATCACGATCGCTGTCCCCTTCGAGATCCGGACCTCCCGCTGCTCATTGGCCCGTCCGCGGGCGATGACGGAGGCGTAGAGATCGTGGCTCACGGCCGATGCGCCGGCGAGCGTCAGGCCCGCCACCACCGCGAGGATGGTGGCGAAGGCGACGGCGGAGATGAACCCCATGAAGAGCGAGCCGCCAACGGCATCGGCCAGATGGATGGCCGCCATGTTGGTGCCGCCGATGAGGTCGGTGATGCGGTTGTAGCCGCCGCCGGGCCCGGTCCGGAAATAGGCCGCGTCGTTCATCAGGAAGGTGATGGCGCCGAAGCCGATGATGAAGGTCAGGATGTAGAAGTAGCCGATCAGCCCGGTCGCGTAGAATACCGACTTGCGCGCCGCCTGGGCGTCCGACACGGTGAAGAAGCGCATGAGGATGTGCGGCAGCCCTGCCGTGCCGAACATCAGCGCGAGGCCGAGCGACAAGGTCGAGACCGGGTCCGCCACGAAGTTGCCCGGCGCCATGATGGATTGCTGCCGCGGATGCATGGCGACCGCATCGGCGAACATCGCCGCCGGGCTGAAGCCGTAGCGCCACAGCACGGCCAGGGCCATGAAGGTTGCGCCGCCCAGCAGCAGGCAGGCCTTGATGATCTGGACCCAGGTCGTGGCCTTCATCCCTCCGAAGGCGACATAGACGATCATCAGGATGCCGACGATGAAGACGGCGTAGAGGTACTTCATGCCGAAGAGCAGCTCGATCAGCTTTCCGGCGCCCACCATCTGGGCGATCAGGTAGAAGGCGACGACGACGATCGTCCCGGTCGCCGAGAGGATGCGGATGGGCGTCTGCTCGAGCCGGAAGGACGCCACGTCGGAGAAGGTGAAGCTGCCCAGGTTGCGCAGCCGCTCGGCTATCAGGAACATGATGATCGGCCAGCCGGCCAGGAAGCCGATTGAGTAGATCAGCCCGTCGAAGCCGCTCGCGAAGACAAGGCCGGAGATGCCGAGGAAGGAGGCGGCGGACATGTAGTCGCCCGCGATCGCGAGGCCGTTCTGGAATCCGGTGATGCCGCCGCCGGCCGCGTAGAAATCCGCAGCGGACCTGGTCTGCCTGACGGCCCGATAGGTGATCCCGAGCGTCGAGAGCACGAAGATGAAGAACATGACGATGGCGGGCCAGTTCAACCCACGGCCGGCCGCAGCCGCCGCGCCCTGCGCCCATGCCGCTGCCGGGGCGGCACAGAGGAGGAGGGCCGCCAGGAGGGGCGGAAGCATCCTGCGGGGCATCATGACAGCACCTCGTCCTGCAGGCTGCGGGTCAGCTCGTCGAACCGGCTGTTCGCACGGACGACGTAGATGCCCGTCAGCACGAAGGCCGCGACGATGACGCCCAGGCCGAGGAGGATGCCAAGGGTCACGACGCTGCCGCCGATCCGCACCGCCATCAGCTCCTTGGCGAAGGCGACAAGAACGATGAAGCCGAAGTAGAGCCCGAGCATGAGCGCCGAGAGGATCCAGGCGAAGCCCGAGCGTTGACGCACGAGCGCCTGGAACTTCGGGCTGCGAAGGATCCGCTCATGCGAGGTCTCCGGTCGCTCATTCTTGTCCATGAGGTCATCTCCTGTTGTGCTGGCTGAAAAGCCGCTTTCCTGGAAACAGGTGTTCCCAGCCCGCTCGACCAATGATCCGGCCGTGGAAGGCGGAGAGGCAGGCCTGGATGAAGCGCTCATCGTCGTTTCCGGAACAGCGACGGCACGCTGCACCGTGCGCGCCGCTCGAACACTGCGACAGATCAGGATGACCCCTCAGTCTGGATCGGTACCGGAACATGCGTCCGGCACCACGGAGGCGAGGGTCGGCCTGGCGGAGCACGGGCATGGCACTGCCCCTCGCATCACGGCCTGCCGGAGAGACGGCCGCGCAGGGGGGCAGCGCCGGTTCGCCATCCCTCATGCCCGGTTCGGTTGGCTGGCTGGTGCGGCAAGGGCAGCAGCGAGGCATTCTTGGTTGCGGTTCAGCCAGAACTCACAACCGGACCGCTCGCAAGGCGGCGCAGATGCCAGAATTCCACGCGAAGAACGCGGCGCCGAGGGCGGCCAGGACAGGGCCTAGTTGCGCGCCCTTGTCTCGGCCAGAGTGCCGCAGCACTGCCGGAGGCGGCTGGCATAGGCGGCGCTGACCTCGGCATGGCGCGCCATGGCTTCGAGCAGCACCGTCATCAACGAGGCATAGGCCGCCGGCAGATCCTGCGGACGCCGGCAGGACAGCATATCCTCCAGCCCCTTGCCGTAGCCGGTCTGCGCCGCGCCCAGCACGTCGAGCTCGCGAATGAACGCTTCGCCCATGATCTTCTGCGCTTCCAGCATCGTCCGGTAGGACGTCTGCCATGGGACGTTCAGCATGGCATCCGGCCAGGCCGCACCATCGCTCCACCCGAAGGGAGGAGCCTTGGCATCGGGGCCCGCGGAGGTAACCTGATCATCGGGGGGCATGACCTGCTCCTGTCACATGGTGCCACCCCATCGGTGGCACCGCAGGCTGCCGCGCCGCGCGCTGCAACGGCACTGATCTGGATCACCTCCGGGACGGAGTCCCGGATCTCGGTTTCTGCGGCCCGGCGCAAACGGCACGCCTTTGTGGACAGCATGCCTGCAAGGTGCTGAAGATGATCGGCACGTGCTTACCGGAGACGCAGCAACGGGCGCAGCACCATGATATTTTCAGGCCGCCTGGGAACATGGATGCGCGGCGGGCCCCGGGCTGGTCCGGCGGCCCCTGCGCCGGCGCGCTCTCCTGGCCCCGCCACGCAGGATCGCGGCATTGCCGGGCGCACGGCCCCGCGTGTTTCGGGCCTGGCCGCCTTGGGCACGCTGCTGGGGCGGGCCTTCCGGCGCGGCGGCCGGTCCGGCACGGCCGGGATGCCGGATCACCTGCTGCAGCGCAAGGCCGAGATCGCCCTGGGGGAGAGCGAGGAGCGCTACCGCACCCTCTCCGACGCGGCGCGCGAGGGCGTTGCCATCCACCACCTCGGCCGCATCGTGGACGCGAACGCGGCGTTCTGGCGCATGTTCGGCTATGCCTCGCTGCAGGAGGTGATCGGCCGCGAGACCCTGGACTTCGTGGCGCCCGAATTCCGCGAGGATGCACTGCGCAGCGCCTCCTGCGGCAATGGCAGGCCTCACCGCGGCCGGGGGCTGCGGGCCGATGGGTCGACCTTCTCGGCCGAGTTCCAGGGCTCGCCGGTTGCCTACCGGCGCCAGAGGATGCAGGTCCTCATCGTCCGGGACTGCACGGCGGAAGAAAAGGCGCGGCAGAGTCTGCGGGAGAGCGAAAGAAACCTTCGCCTGACACTGGAGACGCTGGATCTCGGCGCCTTCATGTCGCGCACGCCGGAGGGCGTGATCACCTACTGGTCGGCCGGCTGCGAGCGGGTCTTCGGCTGGAGGGCGTCGGAAGCGGTCGGCTACCCGCTGCACGAGCTTCTGCGCACGGTGTTTCCCGTTCCGGTGTCGCAGATCCAGCAGGCCCTGCTGGCATCGGGCGAGTGGTCGGGCGAGCTGGTGCAGCACACGCGGAGCGGGGAAGCGCGCAGCATCGCCGTGCGCAAGACGCTGCGCCGCGGTAGCGACGGGGTGCCGCTCGTGGTGATGGAGTCGGTGGTCGACGTCACGCCGCAGCGGCGCGCCGAGACCGCCCTGCGCGAGCGGTCGCGCCGCCTGGCGCTGTTGTCCGAAGCCGCGGCGAACCTGCTGGGCGCAGGCGATCCGGAGCAGGTTCTGCGGGGGCTCTTCGCCACGCTCTCGGCGGATCTGGGCGTGGATGCGGTGTTCAGCTACCTGCCGGAAGCCCAGGCGTGGCGGCTGGCGGCGGGCATCGGCCCGGATCCCGGCCAGGTCGCGGCCTTCAGCCTCCTGCCCTTCGGCCCGGCGATCTGCGATGCCGTGGCGCGGAGCCGCGCGCCGGTGCATTGGACGGCGCAGCCGGATCCGGCGGCGCCGCAGGAACAGGCCGCCGCTCCGCCAGGCATCCAGGCCTATGTCTGCTTTCCGCTGCTGGCCGGGGAGGATGTTCTGGGCGCGCTCGCCTTCGCCAGCCACGCGCGGGAGCGCTTCCAGGAGGAGGACGTCGCGTTCCTGGCCACCATCGCGCAGCATGTCGCGGTTGTGCGCCGGCGGCTGCGCGCGGATGAGGAGTTGCGCAAGGCGGAGCGGCGTTCGCGCGCGCTGCTGGAGGCCGCGCCGGTCAGCATCGCCCTGCTGGAGCCCGGCTCATTGCGCGTGCTGCGGGCCAACCAGCGTGCCTGCCTGGAACTCGGCTACAGCATGGCGGAATTCACCACGTTGCGGATCGCGGATCTGGAGATGGCCGGCACCGCCGGGCACAGCCTGGCCATCGCGGCCACGCAGCTCGGGGCGAAGGGCGACGAGATCAGGACACGCTTCCGCAACCGCGCGGGCGACAGGCTTGACATGCTGGTGCGCGTCGAACCGGTGGAGATCGACGGCGAGAACCTGGTCTATGCCTCCTGGACCAACGTCACGGAGCTGAGCCGCATCCGCTGGGCGCTGGAGGAAAGCGAGGGCCAGCTCCGCTCCATCCTGGCCACGGTACCGGATGCGATGGTGGTGATCGACGAGAGCGGCCGCATCGTGTCCTTCAGCACCACGGCGGAGCGCCTGTTCGGGTGGCAGGCGGTGGAGGTCCTGGGCCAGGAGGTGTCGGTTCTCATGCCGGAGCCCGACCGGTCGCGGCACGCCGGCTACTTGTCGCACTACCTGCGGACGGGGGAGCGCCGCATCATCGGCATCGGCCGGCGGGTGCATGGCCAGCGCCGCGATGGCTCGGTGTTCCCGATGGAATTGACGGTCGGCGAGGTCAGGACCAAGGAAGGCCACCTGTTCACGGGCTTCCTCCGCGACCTGAGCCAGGACGAGGCATCGCAGCGGCGCCTGAACGACCTGCAGACGGAGCTGCTGCACGTCTCCCGCCTCAGCGTGGCGGGCGAGATGGCCTCCGCCCTGGCGCATGAGCTCAACCAGCCGCTGACCGCGATCGCCAGTTCCACCAGGGCCGCGCTGCGCCTGCTGGAAGCCTCGCCCGGCCATGCGGTGCTGCCGCCGCGCGTGCTGGAAGCCTTGCAGCGCGCCGCCAGCCAGTCGCTCCGCGCCGGGCAGATCGTGCAGAGGCTGCGAGACTTCGTGATGAAGGGCGAAGTCGAGAGGGAACCCGTCCTGCTGCGCGATATCATCGGCGAGGCCAGGGAGCTGGCGCTGCTGGGCGTCGCCCATCATGGCGTGGAGATTTCCATCCAGCTCGACCAGGACCTTCCGCCGGTTCTGGTGGACCGGGTGCAGATCCAGCAGGTGGTGCTGAACCTGATCCGCAACGCGGTGGAAGCGATGAGCGAGGCAGGCGGCCAGCCGTGCCGGCTGACGATCAACGCCACGCGCCGCGGCGCCGGGATGCTGGAGGTCGCGGTGCGCGACACCGGGCCGGGCCTTTCCCCCGCCGTGGAAGCCCGGCTGTTCGAGCCTTTCGTGACCACCAAGCGCGGCGGCATGGGGGTTGGCCTGTCCATCTGCCGCTCGATCGTGGAAGCGCATGACGGCCGGCTGTGGAGCGAGCCGAACCCCGGCGGGGGCGCGGTGTTCCGCTTCACCCTGCCGCTGCTGGTGCCATCGGACGCCAGGCTGCTGCAGGAGGAGAAGCCATGACAGCGGCGGCAGCACCCGGCCCTCGCCCAGGTCAGCCCATGGTGCATGTGATCGACGACGATGAGGATGTCTCCTGGGCCGTGGCAACCCTGCTGGAAGCGGCCGGAACACCCGCCCGCACCTACGCCTCGGCCGGGGAGTTCCTCGAGTGCCTGCCATCCCTCGAATGGTCGGCAGGGGGATGCGTGCTGACCGACATCCGCATGCCCGGGAAGGACGGGCTCGACCTGCTGCACGACCTGAGGAGGCAGGGCTTCCGCCATCCGGTGGTCGTCATGACCGCCCATGGCGACATCGCGACGGCGGTGCGGGCGATGAAGGCAGGCGCATCCGATTTCATCGAGAAGCCCTTCGATGACGAGGTGCTGCTCTCCACCCTCCGCACCGCCATGGCCGGGCCGCCCGGCGAACCCGGCACCCTGGACGACCCGCCCAGGAACGCCAGCCAGAGGACGGACATAGCCCGGGCCGCCGAGCGGGTGGCCACGCTGTCGCCGCGCGAGCGCGAGGTGCTGGAGCTGGCCATGGAAGGCAAGCCCAGCAAGGTCATCGGCTTCGAGCTGGGGATCAGCCCGAGAACCGTCGAGGTCTACCGGATAAAGCTGATGGCCCGGCTCGGCGTCGGCAGCTTTGCCGAGGCGGTGCGCCTGGCCGTGCTGGCGCAGTATGGGCGGTGACGCCGGCGCCGCAGCGCCTCAGCCCGGCTCGGCGTCCCCGAGGGCGGCACGCACGGAGCGCAGCACATCCTCTGGCACCAGGGGATCGGCATACCAGACCAGGGAATGGCCAGCCGGCGGCTCCACCTGCGCCGCCACGGGCCATGTCAGGATGACAGCCGGGATGACCCTTCCGGCGCGCCGCAGCGGCAGCAGCACCTGCAGGCCGATGCGGTCCGCCTGTGGGCGCTCGGCCATCAGCAGGCAGCACCATCCGGCACTCTCCGCGCCCAGGCTGTCGGCCACCCGCAGCAGCGCGCCGAGGCTGGCGAAGGGGTAGGCCAGGAAGCCGTGCGATTCCAGCATCAGCATCAGGGCGCGCCGGGCCGCGGGATCGGCGCTGAGCACGAGGACGCGGCCGGGCTTGGCGGCCAGAGGGTCGCCCTGCCCGCTTGCGCTCTGGCATGGCTGCTCGCGGGGTGGTTCCCGGCTCATCTGCATGCTGTCCCGTCATCGTCGGTGCAGCCGGGGGCGCCGCCGTGCCTGCCGCGTCCTGCCCAGCCAGCCGCAACCTGAGCCTGCGGCGGCAGCCCTGCCCTGACACGGATCAGGATGAACCAGAAAGTTTAATGCCGGCAGGTGAATACTTGCCGGAACTTCGCTACGTGCTTCTACGGAACGTGATTTTCCGGAATGTTACCGAAACGATAAGGCGCTGATACTGCGCTCGCTCGTTTCGGAAGGAAGTCGACCCATACAGAGCGTTGCGCTGACCGGCATGCGCTTGCCTTTCCCTTTCACGGTCGCTCCGGAGCGCAGCGGCCGGGCCATCCCCGGCCGGCCAGGCCGGCTGCTGCGCGGCGCCGAGATCTACGCCGAGGGCTCCAAGATCCGGCAGTTCTACAAGGTGGTCTCGGGCGCCGTGCGCGTGTGCCGCGTGCTGCCGGATGCGCGGCGCTTCATCGCGCAGTTCGCCCTGCCGGGCGAGGTCTTCGGCCTCGACGGCGTGGATGAGCACCGCTTCTCGGCCGAGGCGATAACCGAGGTCGTGCTGATCACCTTCGCACGCAAGGACATCGACGCCTACATGGACGAGGAACCGCTGGCGGCGCAGTCCTGGCAGGCCTTCACGCTGGAGAAGCTGGCGGCGGCGCAGGACCGCTCGATCCTGCTGGGCTGCCGGAGCGCCACGGAGCGCGTGGCGCACTTCCTGCTCGACCTGGCGGCCCGCAGCTGCCCCGGCCGCCCGTCGGTGGACCTGCCGATGTCGCGCTACGACATCGCCGACTATCTCGGCCTCACGGCGGAGACGGTCAGCCGCGTCCTCACGGCGCTGCGCAAGTCCGGCATGATCGCCATCGAGGACAACCACACCCTGCACATCCTCGAGCGCGAGAGGCTGACCGAGGTCGCCGACCTGAGCGGCGTCCCGGCCTGAGAAGGATGCGCGGCGAGCCCCTCCCGGCTTTCCGCGAGCGGGCCAGCCCCGACCTTCCACGATCCTCCGGATTCCCGGCCGCTGGCGGCTCCTCCGGCCGGCACCACCCTCGTCGCAACACAGGCCGCCCGCGGCATGCCGGCTGCCTGAACCTGGAGCGGAGCGATGTCGCTGAAAGACATTCTCGTGTATCTGCCGAGCCCGGAGGTGGCCCCCCGCATCCTGGACCCCGCCATCTCGCTGGCGAAGCACCACGGCGCCCACCTGGCCGCCTTGCACGTCTACAGCCTGGATTGGCCCATGATGGCTGCCGCTGATGGCTATGTCAGCCCGGCCACATGGCGGCTCGTCCTGGAGGAAGCCGAGCAGGCCGCCAAGGAGCGGGCGGAGCAGATCCACACCCAGTTCGAGAAAGCCACCCGGCGCGAGGACATCCCGGCGGAATGGCGCCTCGTGGAGGGGATGGTGGATTCGGTTCTGGTGCAGCACGCCCGCTACGCCGATGTCACGATCCTCGGCCGCTCCGACCGGAACGGCATCGAGGCCGATCTGGCCGAGGAGGTCATGTTCGATGCGGGCCGGCCGGTGCTGCTGCTGCCGCCGAGCCCGCCGCGCGATTTCACGGCCCGGCGCGTGCTGGTGGGCTGGAACGGGCGGCGTGAGGCGGCGCGCGCGGTCGGGGATGCCCTGCCGCTGATCCAGGCGGCGGAGGCGGTGCAGGTCCTCTCGGTGTTCGCCCGGGCGGAGGAGCAGGCAAGCTGCCAGGTGCAGACCGAGGACATCGCGCGCCACCTGGCCCGGCACGGGGCCACCGTCTCCGCTGCCACCACCATGGCCGGCGGCGACCTGCAGGTCGAGGACGTGCTGCTGAGTGCTGCGGCCGATCTCGGCGCGGAGCTGCTGGTGGTGGGCGGCTACGGCCATGGCCGCATGCGAGAGATGGTGCTGGGCGGCGTGACCCGCAGCCTGCTGCATGGCTCGACCATTCCGGTGCTGCTCTCGCACTGATGGCGCGCGGCTCATGACAGGGCGGCGGCCAGGGTGGCGCGGAAGCGCAGCAGGGCCGCCGCCAGCACCGCCAGCCCGATCGCGGCCGCCGCCGCGAAGGCGGGCCTGACCGTGTCCAGCCCCGCCCCGCGATACAGGATGGCCTGGGCGAAGGACACGAAGTGGGTGGAGGGAAAGACGATCATCACCGCCTGCAGGGCGCGCGGCATGCTCTCTGAACGGGTATTGCCGCCGGAGAGCAGGATCATGGGCTGCACGATCAGGATGAACAGCAGGCCGACCGCCGTGGCGTAGAACAGGTAGAGTGCCACCCCGGTGAGGAACAGCGCGACGGACCAGGCGATCGGCACGCCGAGCAGCCCGCGCAGCACCAGCCACAGGGAGAGGCCGGCGGCCAGCGTGATGACGGCCCAGCCACCGCCGCCATCGCGGCCCGGGCGGACCCGCGATGGCGGCGGGGCCGGTACCAGCGGCAGGCCGATGGCGGCAGGCGATTCCGGGGCGGGATCACGCGTGTCGCTCATGCCCCCCGGCGACAGCCTCAGGAGGCCGATTTGACCTCGATCCTGCGCGTCTGCTGCGCCGCTTCCGCCGTCTTGGGCAGGATGACCGACAGCACGCCCTTGTCGAAGCTGGCCTCGATGCCGTCGCGCCGCACGCTCTGGGGCAGCTCGAAGGAGCGGCGGAAGCTGCCGAAGCGGCGCTCGGACAGGTAGTGGTTCGCCGTCTTCTCGTCCCGCTGTTCCTTCTTCTCGCCCTTGATGGTGAGCATGTTGCCGGACAGGCTGATCTCCACGTCATCCCGCCCCAGCCCCGGCAACTCGGCGGTGATGCGGAAATCCTTGTCGCTCTCGGTGACGTCCACCGCGGGCAGGGCGGCGGTGAACGGCATGTCGTTGCGCCAGGGTGGCATCATTTCGCCGCGGCGGAGCGGACTGCCGCCGAAGCCGCGCCAGAGATTGTCGAAGACGCGGTCCATCTCGTCCCGCAGGCCCGCCAGCGGCTGCCAGAAGCGTTCCGGCATCGCCGGTGCAGGCGGCTGCACCGGCTGCACGGCCTTCGGGGTGCTTACCGTGTTGTCGGACATGATGATTCCTCCTGTGTCCCATGGTAGCGGCAGCGGATCTCGCTGCCCGCCACGGCCCCTGGTTACAGTCTCCGTGCTCCGGAGCGATGATCTGCGTCAGGCTGACGAGCATTGCGCGCAATGCGCGGCGCTCCACCCGGCAACCGCGGCTGCCGCCGCGGCCAAGCCCGCAGGGCTGCGCGGCAACGTCCCGGTGCCGCACCTGATGGCGGCCTGCCTGGCGGAGTCCACCGGCCTGTCGGGGGCGATGCCGCCGGCATCCCGGAGCTCGCCGCATGCGGGCCGGCCGGCGGGCTGCTGCATGAGGTCCTGCGCGCGGAACTCGCCCGCGCCATGCGCACCGGCGGCCCTGCCACCGGCGCCGGACCTCACCTCCTGGGGCGCTGCACCGGAGCGCTGGCGCCGCGAACGGCATAGTAGGCCATCTCGGCAACGTTCACGGCATGATCGCCGATGCGCTCGAGGCCCTTGATGACATACATCAGGTGCGTGCCGGTGTCGGGCTCGCACCGCCCCGCCGACATCTGCTCGAGAACGGCCTGGGAGGCCAGGTCGTAGAGCGCGTCCACATCGTCATCGGACTGGCACACCGCCCAGGCTCCCGCTGCGTCGACTTCGACCAGGGACCGGACAGCCTCCTTGATGTTCCGCTGCAGCAGCCAGGCCATCTCGCCCAGCGTCGCCCGGTGCAGCCAATCGGGTATCTGGCGCAGGGCCCGGCTGCGCTTTGCGATGTTCGCCGCATAGTCGCCGATCCGCTCGAGATCATGGCTCGTCTTGAGGGCCGCGACGATGAGGCGGAGATCCGCGGCGAGAGGCTGCTGCAGCGCCAGCAGGCGGATGCATGCGGCATCCACGTCGCGCTCCAGGGCGTCGAGCTGCACGTCACGCCGGAGCACCTCCTCGGCGAGGCCGTTGTCGTGCTGCAGAAGGGCGGTGCTCGCATCGCTGACCTGGCGGATCGCCCGGCTTCCCATCTCCTCGATCATCAGCCGAAGCTGCTGGAGATCCTGGGCGAGGCGTCCCTGGCCCCTTTCCATATAATGACCCTGCATGACCTCGCTCCACCTGACCCTGCCGGGATGCGCGGCCGGTGCGGAAGACTGGCACCGGAGGCACGGCCCCTGCCCTGACGGACATCAGCCGGCCGGCGCGGCCAAAGGCCCGCGGAAGCTGCTCCAGATCAAGGTTCCCCGGAGCACGGGCCTGATACTGCTGCACCGAGGAAACCGTGCAGGAGAAGGAGGCTGTCTCATGCAAGTGCAATCGATCATGACCCGCGACCCTGTGGTCGTGCCGCCCGACATGGCCATCGAAGCCGTCGCGCAGCTGCTGGCGCAACGCCACATCTCCGCGGCCTTCGTGGTGGATGGCTCCGGGACGCCCATCGGCGTCGTGAGCGAGGGCGACCTGATCCGCCGCCTGGCGCCGGCGGGCGAGGAGGCGGGACTCGGCTGGCTGGCCCGGCAGATGATCAACCGCGACCGCGCTGCCACGCAGTACGTCAGGACACATGGCCGGCATGTCCGGGACATCATGTCGCCCAATGTCGCCGCAGTGGACGAGAACGCCGCCGTCGGCGAAGCCGTGGAAGTGATCCAGAAGCGGAACGTGCGCCGGGTCGCGGTGCTGCGGGACGGCCGCCTTGTCGGGGTCGTGTCCCGGGCGGACCTGCTGCGCGTGATCATCGCGGAGGGCGACCGGGTCGGCACCGCCGGGCCTGACCAGCGCATCCAGCAGGCGGTGGTGGAGGAGATGCGTCGTCACAGCTGGGCCACCGAGCATCTGACCAGCGTGATCGTCGAGAACGGCATCGTCCGCCTGGAGGGATATTGCCGGTCGGAGGCGGCGCGGCGGGCAATCTGCGTCGCCGCCGAGCGCGTCGAAGGCGTGCGGGGGGTCGAGGACAGGATGGAGATCAGCCCCCTGCACGACTACTCGCTGTATCCCCAGATCTGAGGCCACTGCGGGGCCGGGCGGCATCGTCGCCCGGCCTTGTCCTCACAGCGCCAGGGCGGCGTCCTCGGCGGCGGGCTTCTTCTCCGGAAGCTCGGTCATAGTAGCCTCGGTCAGCAGCAGCAGGCCGGCCACGGAGACGGCATTCTCCAGGGCCACGCGCACAACCTTGGTCGGGCCGAGGATGCCGGCGGCGACCAAGTCGGCATACGCGTTCCTCGCGGCGTCGAAGCCGATGCCCCCTCGCCCGCCCGCATGCGCGCCACCACCACGCCGCCATCCGCGGCCGAGTTCTTGGCGATCTGCCGGGCCGGTGCTTCCAGCGCGCGCCTCAGGATCTGCACGCCAGTCCGCTCGTCGCCCTCGCAGGCCCGTTCGAGGATATCGCTGCCGATCACCCCACGCAGGGGCATGAAGGGTACACCCTTCCCGGAGGCCTGCAGCATGGTGTGGATCGCTGGGCAGGTTGCGTCCCGGACGGTGATGGTGCCGGCCTTCAGTGCCGCTGTGAAGCGCGGCGCAAGGCCGGCCTCACCGAGTGATACCGCGCTGGTCTCCACCTCCGTTACACATCCCGCGCCGATAAGCAGGTCGGTCGCGAAGCCAGAAACCGGCACGCCAAGCAGCGCAGCCCGCGCGCGCCGCGTCGGACCAGTGCCTTGGCCAGTGCGACGGAGGGCAAGGAGTTGTCCGGCGGCATCGCGATCAGCGCACCGTCCGGCACACTCGCGGCCATGGCGTCAAGTTCGATCACAGGGCGATCTCCTCCCGCTTGTCTGAGCCGGCCAAGACATGGGCCCTGCCTCGCGCCTCCCGCATGTCAGGCCGTCCTATAGATCTGACGCGTGACATCCATGTGCCGCTCAACGGCCGCTTTATTCCGCGGCCGCAGCGCGACCCGCTCCGCCAGCAGCATCCGTGTCCGTGGCAGATTGCTCGCGCGCCGGGTTGCCTCGATGAGGTACTGGTCAATGATGTCGCGCTGAGCATGGCTGGCGCCGATCGGCGCGTCATTGTTGTGCAAGGGCGCGAACTCGTCGACGGCACCGGCGTAGTCGCCCTGCTCGAAGCGGAGGATACCACGGCAGAGTGGCAGGCCGATCGCCCGCACCACTGCGGCGCTGTCGCCCGAGTCCTGTGCGGCGAAGTCTTCCATCGAGGCAAGGAGACGTTCGGCCGCCTCGAAGCGGTGCTCCTTCGCGAGGGCCATCATGTAATGCAGATCGGTAAAGATCAGACCATGGTCACCGATGCTCTGCTCGGCGAAATCTGCCAGCTGCGCCCATCGGCTCCCAACATCGATCCCGAGCAGTTCCAGCCGTGCCAGCAGCGAGGCAGCGTTCTGGATGTCGAGGTAGAAGGTCGAGCCGTCGTTCCGCACGGAACGGTCATAGAGATCGAGCACCTGCTCATAATGCCCGCTCTCCAGGTGGAACAGGGCGAGGTGCCACCAGAGATGGCCCTTGAAGGGGTTGCGGTCGGACCAGTGGTTCTCCGGCCGCGTCAGCCAGTCGATGCCTTCCTGCTGCCGGTCCTCCATCTCCAGCACATGCGCGACGGCGTGCAGAGCCCATAGGTCGTTCGGGTTGTGCTGCACGGCCAGCCGGCCGAACTTCTCGGCCTCGCGGTACTGGCCGCACTCCTCATAGCCGAAGGCCAGCATCCCCAGCACATTGCCGTAGCCGGGCATCTCCTGCGGCCAGCGGTCAAGCACGGAGGCCGCACCACCACGGAGCGAGTGCTGGCGTCCCGTCCAGAAGCAGTTGAAGTGGTGCATCCGCAGCGCGACGATGTCGAGCGGATAGGCGCTGAGGAGCTGTTCCCAGACCGTGATGGCCTTGCCGGTCCGGCCCTCCGTCCAGGCGCGCAACGCCTCGATGTGCATCCGCTCACGTTCTGTCGCTCCGGCCGCTTCGGCAGCCGCCGCACGCAGCGCCGACTTCGCGTTGTTCAGGACGGAGAAGGATCCGTACATCATGAACTGGTATCCACGCAGGCAGTGAGCCATCGCGAAGTGGGGGTCCGCCTGGATCGTGTCCTTGATGGACTGCATCGTGGCCAGGCGATACTCGAGCAGGTTCTGCTGGGCAACGCCATAGAGTAGCGCAGCATCCTGGCTGGATGTCGTGAGCGGGTAACCCTGAGCGTCCTTCACGTCGCCCCTCCTGCCTTTCATCACGCCGTTGCGGCGTCTTCATTCTCTGAGCCAAGACCGGAACCCGGGCCTTGCGGATAGACCCTGAACCTCAACCAAGGCCAGGTTGTAGATCCCTACTCGGCCGCGGCCTTCAGGGCTTCGCGCCGGTAGCCATCCCGTGTCTGCGGCAGCTTGCGGTCCAGGAGCCGGGCGGCGATCTGCGTCCGCAGGACCTGCGCCGTGCCGCCGCCGATCGTGAACATGCGCGCGTCCCGCACCATGCGCTCCAGCGGCAGGTTGCGCGAGTAGCCCCGGGCGCCGAAGATCTGCAGCGCGTCGTTCGTGACCTTGATGGCCATCTCGGAGGCCAGCACCTTGGCCTGCGCGGCCAGCAGGGGGTCAGGAAAGGGGTTGGCGCTGTTGGCCGCGTTGTAGAGCGACAGGCGGGCGGCATTGAGCTGCACCGACATGTCCGCCAGCATCCATTGCAGGCCCTGGAACTCGGCGATCGGGCGGCCGAACTGCTGGCGCGACTTGGCGTAGTCCAGGGCGTGTTCGAAGGCCCCTTGCGCGAGGCCGAGCGCCACGGTCCCGGCGCCGACGCGCTGGCTGTTATAGGCGTTCATCAGCTCGGCGAAGCCCCGGCGCCAGCCCCCGGGTGGCTGCAGCGCCATGCTCACGGGGACCTCGGCGTCCTCCATGATCACCTCGCTCTCGGGAATACCGCGCAAGCCCATGGTGGGCTCCCGCCTGCCGATCCGAAAGCCTCTGGTGTCCGGCACCTCAGGGTCGCCGTGGACGATCAGGAAGCCGCCGATACCCTGTTCCTGGCCGGCCTCGTCGAAGACGCGCGCGAAAACGAGGTGCAGCTTCGAGACGCCCGCACCGGTGATCCAGTGCTTCTTGCCGTTCAGCACGTAGACATTGCCACGCTGAACAGCGGAGGTCGTCATCTCCGTCGCGCCGGAGCCGGCATCCGGCTCGGTGATGCAGATCGCGGGCTTGTCCCCGGCCAGCACGATCCGGGCGGCCAGCCTCTTCTGCTCCTCCGTGCCATAGCGCATCACGGCGGAGATGGCGCCCATGTTGGCCTCGACGGCGATACGGCCCGTGACGCCGCAGACCCGCGCCATTTCCTCGACGATGAGGACGGCGTCCAGGAAGCTGCCTCCTGCTCCGCCATATTCCTTGGGGATGGTGTAGCCGATCAGCCCGGCCTCGTTGAGAGCCCGGACATTGTCCCAGGGATAAGCTTCGGCGCGATCGGTCTCAGCAGCGCGGCCACGCACGACGGTCTCGGCAATTTCCCTGGCCAATCCCTGAAGGCGTGCCTGCTCAGGCGTCAGGTTGAGCAGCATCGGAGCGTTTCCTTGTTATCGCGGATTTCGGCCAGATTGGCACACACGACCACAAGGTAAAGCGATAAGGTTTTGCACTTAAGATAAATTAAACTCATGATAGGCTATGGGAATCCGGCATCTGAGAACCCTTGCCATGATCGCCGACAGCGGGGGCTTCAGCGCGGCGGCCGAGCGGCTCTTCATCACGCAATCGGCAGTGAGCCTGCAGATGAAGGCCTTGGAGGAGGAGTGGCGGATCACGCTCTTTGACCGGACCACCCGACCGCCGGTGCTGAACCGGCACGGCTGGACACTGGTCCACCGCGCGAGGGCACTGATCGACCAGTACGACGCGCTCAGGGCGTCCGTTCACGCGGCACCCTCCGAGCTGATCGGATCATTGCGCATCGGCGTCGTTCCCTCGGCCGCGGCGAACCTCCTCCCCCGGGTTCTGCTCCGGCTGCGGGACGTTCATCCGGGGCTGACAATTCATGCGGAGAGCGGCCTTTCAGCTGAACTCATGTTCAAGGTCGGCCAGGGACGCCTCGACGCCGCCGTCGTGACCGCCCCGGATCGCCTGGATATCGGCTTGGCCACCGAGCTGATCCGGCAGGAGGAGCTGAAGCTCTTCGCGCATGACGATTTGGTCCTGCCGGATGTCGATGACATGCTGGCGAAGCGTCCCTTCATCCGGTTCAGCGGGGCAATGGGCGTAGGACGGATCGTGAACGAGGCGCTCCATTCCAGAAACGTCAAGGTAAACGCCATCCTCGAGCTGGATTCCATCGAGGCCATCCTCGGCATGGTCAACCTCGGGCTCGGCATCGCGATCCTGCCCGAGCACTCCATGGCACGTTGGCGAGATCATCGCCTCAACGAGCTGTCGCTCGATCCGCCGGTCCGGCGGAACCTCGTGCTCGTCGCCCGCCGCGAGTACGTCGAACTGCCAGCAGTGGGCTCCCTGCTGGAGACGTTCCGAAGCGTTGCCTTTGATGAAGGGCCGTGAGGAGACCGCTGCCGGGCGATCTCCTTATGCCCCTACCCTTTTCGTCAGCCGGCTCACGGTTCAAGGCCAGCGAGAGGCTTTGCAAGGTATCCGGCCTGCCAGAACAGCCAGGCGTCGTCAGTTGCTCAGAAACGGATTGCGTGCCCGGGGATTGGATTGCCGGGCCGGAAAGGCGCTGGCGAGGTAGTCCACAATCAGCACCCGCATGTCCGGCTCCAGCGGGGTCATGTTCTGTTTCTCCACCATCCAGTCCATCAGCGCATCCCACCGCTCCCGCGTCAGCCCCGAGCGGCGGATGATCGCGGTGGAATGGCAGGCGGTGCAGTTGGCGAAGGTTTCGGCACGGCCGTGGCCGGCCGGCAGCACCTCCTCGGTTTCAGCGGGCGTCTGCACGGCCGCCAGACGGGCGTTCTCGGCCTCCGCCGCCGCCGCGCGCGCCTGTTCTGCCCGCTGCATTTCGGCAAAGGCCAGGGCAGCCGGCGTCGGTGGATAGGGGGCACGGGTCTCGGGCTGGGCCCACCAGCCGGCCTTCTGCCCGCCCAGGACGAGCACCACCAGCACCAGCAGGCCCGCAACCATTCGGCTCATCGTCACGGCGGCGTCTCAGCCCACCAGGATGGCGGCACGGCCGATGGCATTGGCGCCGTAGCCCTGCGGGTTCCAGTTGGGTGCCACATGAGGCTGCATCCGGCCTTTGGTATCCGTGGCGCGGTGCCACACCTCGAAATAGCCGTCGGAGGGCAACTCCACCGCGCCGGCCCAGCGCTGCCAGCTGTAGCGGTTCGGCGGCGGCGACAGCGCCATCTCGTGCCAGGTGGCGCCGAAATCGACGGACACATGCACCGCCCGCGCCTCGTCATCGCCGGCCCAGGCATGGCCGCGCAGGTCGACACGCCGGGTGTTGGCCGGAAGCCGCGTTCCATGCGCCAGGTTCGTCAGCACCGAGCGTACCGGCATCGAGGTCATGTCGGCGAAGGTGGCGCCGTCGTTCTGCGACCCCGGCACGATCGGCCGCACCGGCAGGCGGTAGGAGGTGCCGCCCATGCCCTGCCCCCGGTGCGGCTCGGCCAGCAGGGTAATCCGTGTCAGCCACTTCTGGGACAGAGAGCCCGGCCAGCCCGGCACGACCAGCCGCAGCGGATAGCCATGGATCTGCGGGATCGGCTGCCCGTTCATGCGGGTGGCGATGATCGTGTGCTCCTCCATCGCCTTGGCAACCGGCATGCCGCGCGAGATGGCCGCACGATCGGTGGCACCGGACAGGTGCGGGTCGGCGCCGAAGTGGCCGGTGAAGCGGGCGCTCTCCTTGGGGCCTGCGGCGCGGATCACGTCGCGCAGCCGCACACCGGTCCACTCGCAATTGCTGATGGCGCCGTTGTTCCACTGGTTGCCGCGGGTCTCCGGCACGAAGGCTGCGCGGCCATTGCCACCGCATTCCATCTGCAGCCGCATCGTCACCGCCTCGAAGCGGGACTCAAGGTCGCCGAGGCTGAGGTCGAGGGGGTTGTTCACCTCGCCATCGAGCCTGAAGCGCCACGTCTTCGGGTCGGCGGCGAAGCGGTCTGGAATCTGGCCGTTGTTGCGGATGAACATCTTGTCCGCCGGCGTCACATCGTCGTCGAGCATGATCTCGGGCGTTTCGGCCACCAGCGGCCGCTCGCCGAGCAGGATCAGCGCCGCCTTGCCGTCCATCCGCAGGATCGGCGTATCGCCGGCCGACTGTGCCAGGGCGGCGGGCAACAGCCCGCCCGGCATCCGGGTCCCGAAGGGCATTGCCGCGCCTAGGGCCATGCCCACTACGGCAAGGGACACGCCCTTCAGGGCGCCCCGCCGGCCCCAGGCCAGCGCCTCGGCACGTTCTGGATCGCTGGCAAAAAGTTCCACAAGGCTGCGCTCGGTCTTCATGGTCGCTTGTCCTCCCCCGGGCCGCGAAGCGGCGGCCTTTTGAGAGAGGGACGCGCGAGGAGGGTGTTTTATTCCCTGCCTGCTGCAGATACCCTGCGGCCGTGTCCAAGCAGCGCGACCTGCTCGCACGCCATGGCACGGCGCTGCACCGCTACGCCCGGGCGCTGGCGGGTGACCCCGACCTTGCCCGCGATCTGTGGCAGGAGGCCGCGGCGCGCGCCCTCGCGGCCCGCCCACCACGCGGCACGGAGGCGGAAGCGCGGGTGTGGCTGTTCCGCATCCTGCGCAATGCCTTCCTGGACGTTGTCCGGCGCAACCGGGTGGCACAGGATCACCGGGTGGAGGAAGAGGCGCTGGCTGGCCAGGGCTGGACCGGCGGTGACGCTGCCTTCGCGCAAGTTGCGGTTGCCCAGATGCTGGCCCGGTTGCCAGAAGCGCAACGCGAGGTGGTAGCCCTGGTGGATCTCGCGGGCTTCTCCTATCTGGAAGTCGCGGCGACGCTCGGATTGCCCAAGGGCACGGTCATGAGCCGGCTGGCCAGGGGCCGCGCTGCCATGCTGGAGGCGCTGAGCGAGAACAGGGCGGCGCCACTGCGGAGGAAGTCGGGTTGAGTGGCATGGACGAGCGCCTGAACGGCCTGCTGGACGGCGAGTTGTCGCCGGCGGAGGCTTCGGACACGGCCCGTGCCCTGCGCGATGACCCATCACTGACCGCCCGATTAGCGGATCTGGCGCGACTGAGGGCATTGACCACGGCGATCGACGCCAACCTGCCGATGCCCGGCATGCCGGTTGAACCGGCGCAGCCGCTCTGGCGAAGGCCGGCGCTGGTGGGCGGAACCTTGATCGCCCTCTCGCTGGCTGCGGCTGGTCTCGTCCTGCTCCCGGGGCGGGAAACACCCTCCCTGGCTGCCCATCGCCGCTTCTTAGCCGCAACCGCGGATACAGCCAGTGCTGCTCCCGGCCTGCCCGATTTATCCGCCGCTGGACTGCGGCTGAGCTGGATCGAGCCAACTGGCGGCGGAACCTATGCGGGCTATGTTGGCCCCCGCGGCTGCCGCCTCGGCCTCTGGCTCGGACCTCGTGGCGGCGCTCCCGTGAGTGGCAACGACGGCTGGCGCACCGAGACCGTGGAGCAGGCTGATGGCCGGGTGGTATGGATCGCTACCACGCTCAGCATGGATGCCGGCCGCTTCGCGGCCCTGGCTGAAGTTGTGCGGTCCGGTTCGGCCGCGGGAGCAACACTACTCGCTGAAGCTTCAGCATACTCTGCCTGCCTATCTTGACCGACATAGAGGCTGTCATGGACCTGCGGCCAGTCGAGCGGCCTTCACCAGCCGCCGAAAGCGGCTGGCCCAGGCAAACGACCGCTCGACCACCCAGCGCCGCGGCAGAAGCACGAAGCCGCGCCTGGCCTCCGGCAACTTCACGACCTCCAGTTCGACGCTCTGCCCGGTGGAGGCCTGCACCGCCCGGGCCAGCCGCCCGACCTCAGCACGGTCATCCGTGCTGGCGGGCGTGACATGGAGAGCCAACAGATGGCCCAGCGTGCCGACTGCCAGGTGAAGCTTGGAACCATTCTTGCGCTTGGCGCCGTCATACCCCGCCCGCTCGCCGCTCTCAGGAGAGGAGCGCAGCGTCCGACTGTCCAGAATGACAGCGCTGGCCTGCGCCTTTCGCCCGGCCGCCAGGCGCAGCACCGTCCGCAGATCCTCGGCCAGAGCCTCGAAGCAACCTGCCGCCAATCAGCGCTGGGCCTGCTGGTACACCGCGGCCCAGGGCGGCAGGTCGTTCGGCATCCAGCGCCGGGGTGCGCCGGTCTTGATCACGTAGCGCAGGCCGTTGAACACCTCGCGCAAGCTGTGCTCACGCTGTTGGGCATCCTCAGACAGCAATGTCAGGTAGGGCGCCACCAACGCCCATCCGTCGTCGGAAACGTCAGAGGGGTAGGGCTTGCGGGCACTCATGCCCCGCAGCCTGATCGTGACCCACCCGCAGATCCATAACAGCCTCTAGCCGCCGATCCCGGCTGTACGGCGCCTGGTTCAGGAGACGAGCGCGGCTTTTGCCTGGACGAACCGCCTCCGCCGCCTCGTCATCCGCTGCGAGCGCAGGCTCGACATCCATCATGCCTCCACCGCCTGCGCCCGCTCCTTCATCTGCCTCAACGCGTTTCGAGGACGGCTTGGAAAGCGCATCGGATGTCGAAATCCAACAGCAAGGACTGCGCCTGAGAAGCTTGTCCAATGTAACCCAAACATGCTAATGATAATCATTATCAACATTTGAATGCATTGCCATGAGGCTGCCTCGATGAGTCCAACCAACCACCAGACCAGCACATGGCTGGTTGTCCGTCATGGCAGCCGCCAAAGCGATGTGGCTAACGATCTGGCTGGAGTATCGTTTGGAACCCGCCCTGATGCGCTCATCAGGCAGGCAGCCGGAGCCGTGGTGCTCCTTGGCCTTTCCGTTGTCCCGGCTGCCTATGCGCAACAGGCAGCAAATCCTGATGTAGCGTCACCGGCAGCGGAGACCGGCTCTACACCTGGCGTGATCACGCTGCCAACCTTGAATGTCACGACTGACGCTGCACCGGCGGCGTTGCCGCCGCCATATGCGGGTGGCCAGGTCGCGCAAGGTGGATCGCTGGGCCTGCTGGGTGCCAGGAGCGTGCTGGACTCGCCCTTCAGCACCACCAGCTACACATCCGAACTGATCGAGAACCAGCAAGGCCGGACCGCGGCCGATACGCTGATCAATGATTCCTCCGTCCGCCTCACGACCGGCAGCAACGGCTTCGACGATACCTTCTCGATCCGCGGCTTCCAGGTCGGCAGCCAGGATGTCGGCCTGAACGGCCTGTACGGCCTGATCTCCTCCAACCGCGCCCAGGCGGCGTATATCGAGCGGATCGAGCTCCTCAGAGGGCCTGGCGCGTTCATCAACGGCATCTCGCCGGGTGGCAGCATCGGCGGCGGCATCAACATCATCACCAAGCGTGCCGGCGATCAGCCCCTGACCCGCCTGACGCCGACCTTCATGAGCGACGGCAATTTCGGCATCCAGGCCGATGTGGCCCGCCGCTACGGGGCGAACAACGAGTGGGGCGTGCGCTTCAATGGCCTGTATCGCGATGGCGAGGCCTCGATCGACGACGGCAACCTGCGCAGCGGCCTCGCCGCGTTGGGGCTGGATTACCGCGGCGACCGGCTGCGTTGGTCTGTCGACGGCATCTTCCAGCGTGACGACACGAAGAACTTCCGCCCGCAGCTCACCCTGCTGCCCACCATCGCCTACATCCCGTCTCCGCCGGACGCGCGCAGCAATTGGTATCCCGGCACCAGCCTGCGCCAGCAGGACAGCACCATAGCCACCCGGGTCGAGTACGATGTGACGGACTCGGTGACGGCCTATGCCGCCATCGGCTACCGCGACGGGTGGAATGAGCAGACCTTCCCCGACTCCCGCCCCGGCGGCGCCAATGCGCTCGGCAACTTCCCGCTCACCAATTCCTACTACGATTCCTACAGCGAGACCGTGAGCGGCACCGTGGGCGCCAATGTCCGCTTCAACACGCTGGGCATCGGCCACACCCTCAACATCGGCTATTCGGGCCTGCGGCAGGAGGCGGGCAACGCCTACATCCCCTCCTCCACCGGCTATCCCTCCAACATCTACAACCCGGCGCCGCTGCCGCCCATCACCGCCCCGCGCACCGATCCGCGGCGGGCGTCACTGACGGAATTCTCGAGCCTCGCGGTGGCCGACACCCTGTCCTTCCTGAACGACCGGGTGCTGCTGACCGGCGGCGTCCGCTTCCAGAACGTGGAGGTCAACAGCTACAACACCGCAACCCAGGCGCGGACAAGCCGGTACGACGCGGATGCGACGACACCGCTCTTCGGGCTGGTGGTGAAGCCCTGGCAGAACGTCTCCCTCTACGCGAACTACGCGCAGGGCCTGACGCGCGGAACCATTGTCGGCGCCGGCTACGGGAACACCGGCGAGGTCCTCGCCCCCTACAAGTCCGAGCAGTACGAGGCGGGCGTGAAGGTGGATTGGGGCCGCGTCACCACCGTCGCCTCGGTGTTCCAGATCGCCCGGCCAAACTCGATCCGCACGCCCGAGAACAATCTCGCCTATGACGGCGAGCAGCGGAACAGGGGCGTGGAACTCTCCGCCTATGGCGAGGTCGTGCCGGGGTTGCGCGCCCTGGCCAGCGCGACCTTCATCAGGCCCGAGCTGACCAGCCCCACCAACCCTGCCGAGCGTGGCAACGACGCGGCGGGCGTGCCGGACAAGACCTTCTCGGGTGCCCTGGACTGGGACGTGCCGGGGGTGACCGGTCTCGCCCTGAACAGCCGCCTGATCTACACCTCGGGCGCCTACCTGAACACCGCCAATACGCTGCGCTTCGACAGCTGGACACGCGTGGATTTCGGCGCCCGCTATACGACGGAAATCTCCAACAAGCCGGTTACGCTGCGTGCCAACCTGGAGAATGCCTTCGGAGAAAATTACTGGCTCACTACCGGTAACTTCGTCACCGTAGGGTCCCCGCGTACTTTCATTGTATCCGCTTCCTTCGATTTCTAGCCTGACAGCCATGTCTTAAACTGGCTGTCTTGCGCAGCGGCATACATCGCTTTTCGAAACCTGCCCTGCAGTACCTTGGGGCAGATAAGGAAGCAGGCGAGCGCGGCGAAGGCATGGTGGATGTCAATCCTGCGCTCGTAGCGTATAGCTTGTCTGGTCTGCGAGGGGGTTGCCCGGGTTTCCTGCAGCAGGCAGGCGCCGGCCGGTGACGAGGTGGCGCTCGATGCCTGCCTGGCCGCGATCCACCGGGTTCGCGGCCTGTTCCGGCGCTCCCTCTTGGCTGCAATGGACGCGCTGCGCGGCTCCAGCCGATGCGGTCCGCATGGCGCAAGCGCCGCAGCAGCAACTCATGGTGCAGCCGGTCCCACACACCAGTCTCCTGCCAGCCCCGCCAGCCGCCGCCAGCAGGTGATGCCAGATCCGCAGCCCCTCTCCCGCGATATGCCGAGCGGGGAACGAAGAGGATGCCGCTCAAGGCGGCTCGGGGAGGTACCGCTGGTCGCCCGCCCTTCGTGGCTTGGATTCCTCCGGCGGCAGCAGCGGCTCGATCACCGGCCAGAGTTCATCTGAGATCAGGGGCTTCGCCCTGCCACTCAGATCTGTGCGGCCCTGCCATCTGCCCAGGTTTTGAAAGGCACCGTAAATGTTGAGTTGCGTCAACTGGCCTTTATGCGCGCATCCTGCGCCAGCTTCCGCCAGCGGGCGATATCAGCCGCGACGAAGGAGCCGAACTCCGCCATGCTCTGCGGCATGGGCTTCGCTCCTTCGAGCGCCAGGAACTTCGTGTAGCGCTCAGTCCCGATGATCTGGTTGATGGCGCCATGCAACTCCTCCCGGATGGGAGCCGGGGTCCCCTTCGGCGCCAGCACGCCCCACCAGACATCCACGGCGAAGTCGATGCCGGTCGCCTCCTTCACCGTCGGGATCTGCGGCGCGTAGCTCATCCTCTCGCTGCTGGTATAGGCGAGCACGGGGACCTGGTTGCTGGTGACGAGGTTGCTGATGGAGGCCAGCGTCGTCACCATGATATCCACCCGCCCCGCCAGCAGGTCCGCCTGCGCGGGCGAGATCCCGGAATAGGGCACCGGCTCCATGCTCAGCCCGGCGGCGGCATTGAACGCCTCCATGGTGAAGTGGCCCACCGCACCCATGCCGGCCATGGCATATTGCACCCGCCCGGCACCCTCCCGCGCCGCCCCCACCAGGGTGCGCATGTCCGGGAAGCCGTTCGGCTTGGTCACGATCAGCATGGGGGCCAGGCAGATGCGCGCCACGGGATCGAAGCTCTCCAGCGCGTCGTAGGGGGTCTTGAGATAGGTGGAGCTGGTCGCGAAAGAGGTCGAGGCGAGGAGAAACGTGTAGCCGTCGGGCGGCGAATTTGCGACGAAGCCGGCGCCGAGCGTGCTGCCGGCGCCCGGGCGGTTCTCGACGATGACCGGCTTGCCCAGCGTGCCCTGCAGCGCCTCGGCCAGCGGCCGGGCCAGCGCGTCATTGCTGCCGCCCGGCGTGTAGGGGACCACCAGGCGGATCGGCCGGTCCGGCCATTTCGCCTGGGCGGGCCGGGCCCACAGGGCAGGAAGGGCGAGGCCGGAGAGGCCGCCGACGAGGCCACGGCGGCTGATGGAGACTGTCATGGAGATCCTCCGCTGAAGGCACTTCGACAGGCAGTGCCGGCCTGTTGTGCTCTTGTACGAACAACCGTATCTAGGCTTAGAGAGACAAGTCAACCAAGCATGTCGAGAAGCAAGCTCCCGATCCGTCCCTCGCTTCCCGCCCGGGAGGCGCGCTCCGCCCCGCTCTCGCCCGCGGTCAGCCAGCTGCTGTCCAGCGCCCAGCCGCGCTATGCGAGCGTGGCCGCCACCCTGGCGGGCGAGATCCTGGACAAGGGGCGGCCCGTTGGCTCGCTGCTGCCGACCGAGCAGGAGCTCGCCGAGCACTTCGCCGTCAGCCGGTCCACCATCCGGCAGGCGCTGCGGCGGCTGCGCGAGCTGGGCCTCGTCGCCGGTGCCCAGGGGGTCGGCACGCGCGTCATCGCCGACCAGCCGCGCAGCGACTACGTGCTGGCGGTGCGCTCCGTCACGGACGTGATGGGCTATGCGACGCCCACCCGGCTGGAACTGCTCTCGCGCGAGACGGTGACGGCGGATGCCGCCCACGCCGCACGGATCGGCGCCGAGGCCGGCAGCCGCTGGGTGCACCTGCGCGGCCTGCGCTGGCCGGAGGACCGGAGCCGCCCGCCGATCTCCGTGGTGGACCTGCACGTGGCGGCCGAGTTCGCCGCCGTGACGACGCTGCCCGAGTTGGTGACGACGCCCGCCTACCGGCTGATCGGGCAGCGGATGGGCGTGGCGGTGGCCGAGGTGTTGCAGGAGATCACCGCCATCAGCCTGCCGGCCGCCGTGGCGGAGCTGCTGGCGGTGCCGGCCGGCTCGCCCGGCCTGCATATCCGGCGGCGCTTCCTGGCGGCGGATGGCCGCCTGCTGGAGGCCACCGAGAACCACCACGCCGCCGCGGACCGCTTCGCCTACGCGCTCCGCCTCGGCGCGCCGGAGGGCGAAGGCTAGGGCGGCCTCCTCCGCCCGGCCGTCGCCTTCGCGCGGATGGGGCGCTAGACGCTGCGGCCGCCGCCCCCGGCCAGCGCGGCGGCCTCGAGGATGGGCGCGACATCATCGGCCTGGTCGATCCGCCAGAGCCGGCCGAGCACGGCCTCCGCCGCCGCGGCGCCGAGCACGGGGGCGGCGAGGTCCAGGAACTTCGCGCTGATCCCATCGTCGGAGAGGCGGTTGCGGGCGCCGCCGAAGGGCTCGGGCACGTAGCGGTGCAGCCGGCGGCCGTCCCGGGTGGTCACGGTCACATGGGCGCTGCGCTTAGACGGATAGTCGGCCTCGCAGCCCGGGTCGACGACCACCGAGACGCGCCCGGCGAGGGCCAGCGTCTCCGGGTCGGCCCGGTGCGCGGCGCTGAAATCGGCGAGGCTGACGCGGCCCGCGCGCAGCGCCGTGGCGATGACGAAGGGGAAGCTCATCTGCGCCGTGGTCATCTCCGACCACCCCACCGCGCCATGCGTGGCGGCGATGGCGTAGGTGCCGATCTCGACCCGCTCCACCGCCTCCGCCGTCATCCCCTCCTCCCGCAGGATGGCCAGCACGGCATCGATGCCGGGATGGATGTGGCGGCAGCAGGCATAGGGCTTGATGTAGCAGTTGGCGACCGCGAGGGGGCTGTCCGGGTGATGGCCGCCAGCACTCATCAGGTCGATCGCCGCGCCGTCGAAGGCGCCGGTGTCGCCGCCCGCATAGGCGTGGAAGAAGCCCTCCTTCATCTCCAGCGCGCCGCGCGGGGCGGGCAGCCCGGCCTCGGTGAGCAGCGCCGCCATCAGCCCCTCGCGCGCCGCATGGCCGGGATGGGTGCGCTTGACGTCGCCGCCGCCGAGGAAGGTGAACAGGCCGGCGGCATAGGAGGCGGCGGTGCCGATGGCGTTCTCCACCGCCGCGGCGTCCATCCGCATGAGGGAGGCGCCGGCGACCGCCGCGCCGAAGACGCCGGCGGTGCCGGTGTTGTGGAAGCCGCGCCAGCGGGCGCGCGGATGGCTGGCGGCGGCGATGCGGCAGCAGGCCTCGTAGCCCGCGACGATGGCGGTCAGCAGCGCCTCGCCGCTGGAATGGCGCAGGAAGGCGAGGCTGACCGAGGCCGGCACCACCACCGCGCCGGGATGGACCGAGCCCGGCCGGTGGCCGTCATCCAGCTCCAGCCCATGCGCGCTGGTGCCGCCCAGCCAGGCGGCGCTGAGGGCGTCGTAGCGCTCGCCGAGGCCGGGCACCGGCACCATGCCGGCACCCACGCCCGCTGCCCGCATGGCGTTGCGCCCTGATGTGGTGGCCTCCTGCCCGGCGCCGGCGATCATGGCGCCGAGCGTGTCGATGAGGTGGCGCCGCGCGGCCTGGCGCGCGGCCTCGTCGATCGCGGCGTAGCGCAGCCCGGCGGCGAAGCCGGCGAGGCGCGCCGTGGGGCCGGCGGTGCCGAGCCGGCTGGCTGTGGCGGGGGCGAGGGGGGTGTCGAGGTCCATGCGGGCGTCTCCCATCCGGCCCCGATGGGCCATTGTCATGTTGTACGTACAACACTATAAGAACCCAAAGCCCGCCGCAAGCGCCCCGCCGGGCGCCCCGACGGCCGGCGAGGGAGAGAAGCATGGAGCGGGATATGCCGCGGAGGGCGGGCGACGCCCCGCCGCTGGCCATCGAACGTCAGGGCCGTGTGGCGACGCTCACCTTCAGCCGCCCGCCCAACAACCACATCGACCGCGCGCTGGTCGTGCTCCTGGCCGAGGCGATGGCGGCCCTCGATGCCGATGACGGCGTGCGGGCCGTGGTGCTGGCCGGCGCCGGCCGGCATTTCTGCGCCGGCGCCGATTTCTCGGGCGGCGATTCCGGCGGTCTCGACACGCCGCGCGACGCGCCGGGCGAGACGCTCTACCGTCAGGCGGCGCGGCTGCTGCGCGGCCGCAAGCCGGTCGTCGCCGCCATCCAGGGCGCGGCCATCGGCGCCGGACTTGGCCTCGCGGTGGTGGCGGATTTCCGCATCGGCTGCGCCGAGGCGCGCTTCGCCGCCAATTTCACCCGGCTCGGCTTCCACCCGGGCTTTGGCCTCTCGGCCACCCTGCCGCGGCTGATCGGTGCGCAGAAGGCGGCCCTGCTGTTCTACACCGGCCGCCGCATCGACGGCGCCGAGGCGCTGCGCATCGGGCTGCTGGACGAGCTGGTGCCGCAGGCCGAGGTGCTGGGCGCGGCGCAGGCGCTGGCCGAGGAGATCGGCCACTCGCAGCCGCAGGCGGTGCAGAGCGTGCGCGCCACGCTGCGCCGCGGCCTGCCCGACCTGTTCGACCAGGCCATCGAGCGCGAGTTCGAGCAGCAGGTGTGGCAGCGCCGGATGGAGGACTTCGCCGAGGGCCGCCGCGCCATGGCCGAGCGCCGCCTGCCGGATTTCCAGGGACGCTGAGGGAGACCCGATGATGGACCAGACTCTCGCGGCGGATGCCCCACCGCACGCCCCCGGCCAGACGCTGGCCGATGCCCTGTTCCGCCCGCGCAGCATCGCGCTGATCGGCGCCTCGGCGGACCCGGCGAAGAACACCTCGCGCGCCCAGCGCGTGCTGCAGAAGGCCGGCTACCGCGGCCGCATCCTGCCGGTGAACCCCGGCCGGCGCGAGATCTTCGGCGAGACGGCCTATCCGGACATCCGGGACGTGCCGGGGCCGGTGGACCATGCCTTCCTCATGGTGCCGCCGCCGGCGGTGGAGCAGGCCATCGCCGGCTGCGCGGAGCGGGGCGTGCGGGTGGCCACCATCTACAGCGCCGGCTTCGCCGAGATGGGGGAGGCCGGGCGGCAACGTCAGGAGCGGCTGGTGGCGCTGGCCCGCGAGGGCGGCGTGCGGCTGGTCGGGCCCAACTGCCTCGGCCTCGTCAACGTCACCGATGGCGTGCCCATCACCAACAACGCCGCCGTCGAGGCGGAGCCGCTGGAGCCGGGGCCGCTCGGCCTGATCTCGCAGAGCGGCAGCATGATGGGCGCCCTGCTCTCGCGCTGCCGCACGCGCGGCCTGTCCTTCTCCAAGCTCGTCTCTGTCGGCAATGAATGCGACCTTGGCGTGGGCGAGATCGCATCGCTGATGGTGGAGGACGCGGCGACCGAGGCGGTTCTGCTGTTCCTCGAGACGCTGCGGGACGCCGAGGCGCTGGCCCGCGCCGCGCGGCGCGCCCATGCGCTGGGCAAGCCGGTGATCGCCTACAAGCTCGGCCGCTCGGAGGTCGGGCGGCGCATCGCCGTCTCGCACACCGGCGCCATGGTGGGCGGCGACGAGCTGGCCGACACCTTCTTCCGCGAGAACGGCATCCTGCGCGTCGACACGCTGGAGGGGCTGGTGGAGCTGCCGCGCCTGGTGATGGGCCGGCGCCCGCCGAAGGGCCGCCGGGTGGCCGTGCTCACCGGCACGGGCGGCGGCGCCGCGATGGTGGTGGACCGGCTGGGCTCTCTCGGCATTGAGGTGGCGCCGCCGCCGGAGGCAATGCGGGCGCGGCTGGCGGGGCAGGGGATCGAGGTGTCGGACTCGCCGCTGATCGACCTGCCGATGGGCGGCGGCAAGGGGCAGTACACCACCGTGCTGAAGGAGATCGTGGCGGGCGAGCATTGCGACGCCGTGGTGGCGGTGCTCGGCTCCACCGCGCGGCTGCGCCCCACCCAGGTGGAGGAGAACATCCTCTCCGTCTATGACGGCAGCAAGCCGCTTGCCGTCTTCTGCGCGCCGCAGGCCGATGCGGCGCTGGCGATCTGCGACGCGGCCGGGGTCGCCGGCTTCCGCACGCCGGAGACCTGCGCCGACGCGCTGAACGCCTACCTCTCCTGGCGCGCGCCGCGCGGCCTGGAGGCGCCGGACCCGGCGGCGGCGGGCGCGCGGGCGCTGCTGCAGGGCTATGGCCCGCGCCGGCTGAACGAGGCGGAGGCCTGCGCCGTCTTCGCGGCGCTGGGCATCGAGGGCCCCGGCAGCCGGATCGTGGCGGATGCGGCGGAGGCCCGCGGCATCGAGGGGCCGGCCGCGGTGAAGATCGTCTCGCCCGACATCGCCCACAAGACCGATGCGGGGCTGGTGCGGCTCGGCCTGCGCGGGCCGGAGATCGCGGCGGCCGTGACGGAGATCCTGGCACGCGCCCGCGCGGCCTTTCCCGCTGCCAAGCTGGAGGGGGTGCTGGTGGCGCCGATGCAGCAGGGCCTCGCCGAGGTGATCCTGGGCTACCGGCACGACCCGGAGGTGGGGCCCGTGGTGGTGCTGGGCCTCGGCGGCGTCACCGCCGAGTTGTCGCGCCGCACCGCCGTGCGGCTGGCGCCCGTCTCGCTGGAGACGGCACAGGAGATGATCGCGGCCATCCCCGAGCTGCGCGCCATCCAGGGCTACCGCAACCTGCCGCGCGGCGACGTGCCGGCCCTGGCGCAGGCGATCCGCGCCCTCTCGCTGCTGGCCGCGCTGCCGCGGGAGATGGTGGCCGAGGCGGAGATCAACCCGCTCATCGTGCGCCCCGAAGGTCAGGGCGCCGTCGCCGTCGATGGCCTGGTCGTGCCGGGCTGAGCGCGCCGCAGGGAAACGAGGAACGCCCATGGACATGATGATGAACGACGAGAGCCGCATGCTGCAGGATCTCGTCCAGCGCTTCGTCGAGCGCGAGCTGATGCCGCTGGAAGCCGCCGTGCTGAAGCGCGAGGCGGAGACCGGCAGCTACCGGCTGCTGCCGGAGGAGGAGGCGCCACTGCTGGAGAAGTGCCGGGAGCTCGGCCTCTGGGGCCTCGACGTGCCGGAGGAGATGGGCGGCGTGAACCTCTCCGCGCTGGACCGGCTGATGGTGGAGGAGGAGGTCTCCCGCACCATCACGCCCTTCGAGTTCCCGCCGGACAGCCCGAACCTGCACATGCTCAAGGCCGTGGCGACGCCGGAGCAGCGCGAGAAGTACATGGTCCCCTATGCCGAGGGGCGCATGAAGTCCTGCATCGCCATCTCCGAGCCCGGGGCGGGCGGCGACCCGGCGGGCATGATCACCCGCGCGGTGAAGGACGGCTCGGACTGGGTGATCAACGGCCGCAAGATCTGGGTCAGCCGCGTGCCCTACTGCGACTTCATCATCCTGATGGCGCGCACCGGCGAGGGGAAGCGCGAGGAGGGCGTCACCGCCTTCATCGTGGAGAAGGACACGCCGGGCTTCATCATCGAGCGCGAGATCGCGATGATCGGCGGCAAGAAGACCTATGAGCTGGTCTTCGAGGATTGCCGCGTGCCGGAGAGCCAGGTGCTGGGCGAGCTCGGGCGCGGCTACGCGCCGATGCAGCTGCGGCTGAACATCCGCCGCCTGCAGGTGGGCGCGCGCTGCGTCGGCATCATCGGCCGCGCGCTGGAGATGATGATCGACCAGGCCAACAACCGCGCGACCTTCGGCGTGAAGCTGGCGGACCGCCAGGCCATTCAGTGGTGGATCGCCGATGCGGGAATCCGCGTGCACGCCCTGCGGCTGATGGTGCAGGCCGCTGCGAGGACACTGGATGCCGGCGGGGATGTGCGCCACGAAGCTTCCATGATCAAGGTCTTCGCCACGGAGACGGCGCAGGAGGTGCTGGACCAGGCCATGCAGTGCCACGGCGCGATGGGAATGACGCGGGAGCTGCCGTTGCAGCTTTTCTACCAGCAGGTCCGGCTGATGCGGATCTATGAAGGCCCGACGGAGGTGCATCGCATGGCGATCGCACGGCGCATGCTGAAGTCGCGCGGCAGTCGGTCCTGACCGCCAGCGCGTCGGTGCCGCCCTGGGAATGGCGCAGCAACGGCAGCACCGCGCCCCGGAGCCGCAGCAGGGGCGGCATCCCATATGAGCGGCTCTGTCGCCGAGGACTGGGCGGTCAGGAGGCTCGAGGGTACGCGGCTCGGCTATCTCGCCATGCGCTGCGGCTGTTCTTCGGCGGGCACAGGGCGCTGCATGACTGCGCGCGACGCTGGCGATCCTGGCAAGGCCGCTGCCCCACTTACCGGCGTGACGGAGCTGCGCGCCTGCTGAGGGCCGCCCGCCAAGCCTCCTGGCGCATCTGGGCGGTGGAGGCACCCTATTGAGAGGCCAAGGACCGCCTCAAGGCGCGCGGCTGCCGCTGGAACGGGGACGCCACGGCAGGGCAGCCACGCGCCCGGTACACCGGCGTACCGGAAACCCTGCAGCGGGCGGAACTGGGCTTCCTTTGGCGGGAGACCTATGGCCGGGAGATGGAACTGCCCCGTCAGCGTCTCACTGACCAGGAGCGCTTCCCAGAGCGGGGATGGAGGATCATCTGCCTGGGAGCGAGCCTGGCATTGAGGCAGCCTTGTACGGCTGGAGGTCTCGCAGGCGATGGTCCGCGCCGCGGCCTGCATTCCTTGGTGCCCGGATGACGATCCACCCCAGGCCCCCTGATTCCCCAGGCTCCATGATTCGCAGCAGCCATGGTGTGCCTGGGCTGTCGGCGTTAAGGCTGCCAACCCACAAGAAGATTTCCGGAGACCGCAGCATGACACCAACCGATGATTCCTGGCGGGAGGTCGTGACGACGGCCCGCTCCAGGGCCCGCGACCTGGCGCCGGAGCTGCGGTCCGTGGTGCTGACCCACGACCCGGATGCCGAGACGCTGGACCTGATGCGGCCCGGCGGCGCGGTGCCGCTGGCGGTGCTGCAGGAGGCCAACCGCGCCGTGGCCGCCGAGATGCTGCGGCAGGGCGTGGTGGTGCTGGTGCAGCAGGCCGACCGGGCCGCCGCCCGGCGCTGGCGGGATGCGTGGCAGGACGGCGCCGGTGGCCCTGCCGCCTGGCGCGACCGCAGCCGACTGCTGCACGGCACCGAGGCCCTGCGGCGGATCGGCGTGGAGGCTCCGGCTCCATCGCGCCCGGAGAAGGGCGCCGGCACCCCGGCCGACCGGCTGGTGCGGCTCTTCGCCAGTGAGGATGGCGCCGCCTTCGAGGCCTGCGCCGAAGCCCTGATCGCCCAGGGGCGCGACGGCGTGCTGGAGCAGGCGGTGCGCAAGGTGGCGCAGCGCCATGGCGAGGAGGCGGCCGAGGATCTCTCGCTGGAGCTTCTGGCGCTGGCCGAGGCGGCGCCGGTGGGCCCGTCCGGCTGGGCCGGGCTGGTGTCGCTGCCCGTGGCCCTCCCGCCCGACGCGCTGCCCGACCCGGCGGCGCTGGCGGAGAGCTTCCTGGCCTGCGGCGCGCTGCCGGAGGCGGCCTCCCTGCACCTGCTGCCGCACTGGTACATGCCGGAGGCCATTGCCACGCTGACCCCCGTCGAGGCCCGCCAGACGCTGCTGGCCCTGGTGGCGGGCGAGGCGCCGGCCGCGCTGCCGCCGGCTGCTCCCGAGGCGCTGGCGCAGGGTGGGTTCGGCGTGCTGCTGGGCCTGCAACTCGACTGGGACGTGCCGCTCTGGGAGGAGATCGCCGAGGCCGGGTTGCCCGAGCCCGCCGACGAGGACGCCCCGCCCACGCCAGAGGAGGCGGCCCTGGCGGAGGCGTTCGACCGCTGGCGCGGCATGGCCTTCCAGGCCTTCGGCGGCTGCGTGCCACTGGCGCTGGTGCCGCTCTCCGAGACCGGGGCCGAGATCGCCGACTTCCTGGAGGAGGCCGGCGAGCAGAGCAGCGTATTGCGGGAGATCCAGGACTTCGTCGCGGTCGCTCGGCAGGAAGCGCTGGAGGAGGAGGTGGTCTGTCTGCCGCGTGCCGAGGAAGGGCAGTTGCATCTCACGCTCTACACCCGCTCGGGCCGGCTGCTGGACGAGATCACGCTGGAGGCGGAGCGCCTGCCGCTGCCGGCCACCGAGATGCCGGCGCTGCTGGAGGCGATCGTGCCACTGGTCAGTCGTCCGCCGGGATCGGCCTGAGCCCCAGAAGGGGGCGGTGCGCCCTGTCTTCCAGCACTGGCCCGTGGCCGTGCAGAGGCGGAACTGCGGAGCAGGAGCAAGGGGCTGTCTCCCGCCAAAGCCCTGCTTCCGCTGTCAATCAAGTCTTTGTTCTTGATTCGTTCTGCGATTCGCCTTTAGCGTCGCCTCATGGCTGACCTTGATCCTGACGCTGCGCGTCCGCTGCCCCTGCCCTCGGGCTTCTCCCCTGCCCTTGCCGATGAGGTGGCGGAGGCTTTGGCCTATGCGCTGCGCTACGACGAGCGCGGCCGGGCAAGACCTTCGGGCGGGCCCCTGGTCGCCAGCCTCGCCGCCGAGCACCTGGTGCAGCACCTCGAGCGTGCCGGCTTCCTGATCCTCAAACGGCCGCCCGACCGGCTGCACAGCGCCGGCTGAGGGTGCCGTGGCTCCCTCCGAGGCCCGGCTCGAGGCGCTGCGGGACCAGCTGGCCCGGATGGAGCGCGGCGGCGGCGGCGCGGCCTTCCTGCCCCTGCCCCTGGCCCCTGCCATCGACCGGCACCTGCCCGGGGGCGGCCTGGCGCGCGGCGCGCTGCACGAGATCCAGATGGCCGACCGCAATGCCGGCTTCGCCTTCGCCGCGCTGATCCTCGGCCGCACCACGGGGCCGGTGCTGTGGATCGCCCCCGCCGCCGACACCCCCTGGGCGCCCGGGCTGCATTGCCTCGGCCTGCCGCCCGAACGGCTGCTGCTGGCCGGCTACCGGCAACCCGCCGATGGGCTGTGGCTGCTGGAGGAGGCGCTGCGCACGCCCGGGCTGGGCGGCGCCGTGCTGCGGCTCGATGTGCTGGACCTCACCGCCTCGCGCCGCCTGCAGCTGGCGGTGGAGGGCTCCCCCCGCATCGGCCTGCTGCTGCGCGCGGCGGCCGAGCACGGGCCGTCGAGCGCCACCAGCCGCTGGCGCGTGGCCTCCCACCCTGACCCTGCCCTGCGCCCCTGCTGGCGGCTGGCGCTGCTGCGCTGCCGCGGCGGCCAGCCCGCCGCCTGGCTGGTGTGCCACGAGGGCGGCGCGCTGCAGGTGGAGGCTCTGCCATGAGCCGCCGCTATCTTGCCCTGGCGCTGCCGGACCTCACCCTCGACCGCCTGCGCCGGCAGCACCCCGCCCTGGCCGGCCAGCCCTTCGCGGCCTGGGCCAGCCGCGGCCCGCGCCGCTGGCTCACTGCCGTTGCCGCGCCAGGGCTGCAACCCGGCCAGGCCGTGGCGGACGCCCAGGCCATCCATCCGGGGCTGCTTCTGTTCGAGGCCAGCCCGGCGGCCGATGCCGCGCTGCTCACCCGCCTGGCGCTGTGGGCGATGCGCTTCACGCCGCTGGCCGCCGTGGACGGTACGGATGGGCTGATGCTCGACGTCACCGGCGTCGCCGGGCTGTTCGGCGGCGAGGCCGCGCTGCTGGCGGCGGTGGAGCGGAGCTTCGCAGCGGGCGGCTATCGGGTGCGGGGCGCCATCGCCGGCGCGCCGGGCACCGCCGCCGCCCTGGCCAGCGCCGCGGGGGCGCCGTGCCTGCTGCCCGGCGAGGCCGGCCCCGAGATCCTGCCCGCCGTGCCGCTGGCCGCGCTGGGGCTGCCCCCGGCGACGCTGCAGGGCCTGGCCCGGCTCGGCCTGCACAGCCTGGGCGATGCGCTGCGCCAGCCGCGCGCGCCGCTGGCCCGCCGCTTCGGCCGCCCCCTGCTGGATGCGCTGGACGATGCCACCGGCGCCCGCCCGCGGCCGATCCACCCCCTCCGCCCATTGCCCGACTTCATGGCGCTGCGCGACCTGCTGGAGCCCATCACCACCCGCCCGGCCATCGACCGGGTGCTGGCCGTGCTGCTCGACGAGCTCTGCGCGGCGCTGGCCGCCGCCGGCCAGGGCGCCCGCCAGTGGGTGTTGCGCGCCTTCCGGGTGGACCGGGCGGTGCAGGAGCTGGCGATCGGCACCGGCACCGCCTCGCACAGCCCGGCGCATCTGGCGCGCCTCTTCGCTCTCAAACTCGACCGGCTGATGCCGGAGCTCGGCTTCGAGCGGATGGTGCTGGAGGCCACGGGCACGGAGCCGCTGGCCCACCGGCAGGCGCCGCTCCACACCGGCCCGGAGGAGGCGGGCGCGGATCTGACCGCCCTGGCCGAGTTGCTCGACCGCGCCGCGCCGCGCGTGGCGCTGAGCCGGCCGCTGCCGCTCGACAGCCACTGGCCGGAATACGCCGCCGCGCCCGCCGCGCCGCAGGCGGTGCCGGTGGTGCCAACCGGCTGGGGCGGGCCGATCCGCCCGGTGCGGCTGCTGGCGGAACCGCTGCCGGTCACGGTGACGATGGAGGAGCCCGGGGGCGTGCCGCTGCAACTCCTCCAGGGCACGCGCCGGCACCGGGTGCTGGCCGCCCTCGGGCCCGAGCGGCTGGAGCCGGAATGGTGGGGCGAGGACGCGCACCGTCCGGCGCGCGACTACTACCGCCTGCAGACCGCCGAGGGGCCGCGGCTCTGGGTCTGCCGCCTGCGCGAGGGCGCCGCGGCGCCGCGCTGGTTCCTGCACGGGGAACTGGCCTGAACCGTGGAAGGCTATGCGGAGCTTGGCGCCCGCTCCAACTTCTCCCTGCTGGACGGTGCCTCGCACCCGGCGGAGCTGGTGCTGGCCGCCCGGGCGCTCGGCCATGCCGGGCTCGGGATCTGCGACCGCAACAGCCTGGCCGGCGTGGTGCGCGGCCATGTGGCGGCCAGGGAGGCCGGGCTGCCCTTCCGCGTCGGCGCGCGGCTCGCGCTCGAGGATGGGTCGGAGTTCCTCGCCTGGCCGACGGACCGCGGCGGCTATGGCCGGCTGACCACCCTGCTGTCACGCGGCCGGCTGCGCGCGCCGAAAGGCGAATGCCAGATCGGGCTGGAGGAGATGCTGGCGCATGCGGCGGGCTGGTGCCTGGCGGCCATTCCGCCGCACCAGCCGGATGCGGCGTTTGCCCGCCGCTTCGCCGGGCTGGCCGAGCGGCTCTGGCCGCTTCTGGCGCTGCCGCTGTTCTGCGCCGCCGCCTGCCGGATGGATGGCCAGGACCGGGCGCGGCTGGCCTGGCTGGCCCAGCTGGCCACGGAGGCCGGCCACGGTGCCGCGCTGCTGGCCTGGAACGATGTGCGCTACCACCACCGCCGGCGCCGCCCCGTGGCCGACCTGCTCACCGCCATCCGCCTCGGCTGCCCCGTGGCGGCGCTGGGCCGGCACGCCGAGCCGAATGCCGAGCGCCGGCTCAAGCGGCCCTGCGACATGGCGCGGCTGTTCGCCGGCCATCCGGAGGCGCTGACCGGCACGCTGCGGGTGCTGGAGGCGACGGGCGGCTTCTCGCTCGACCAGCTGCGGCACGAATACCCGGACGAGATCCTCGAGCCCGGCCGCACGCCGCAGCAGACCCTGGCGGCGCGCGTGCAGGCCGCCGCCGCCGGGCGCTGGCCCGAGGGCGTGCCGGCCGACATCCAGGCCCGCATCGACCATGAGCTGCGGCTGATCGAGAGCCTGGGCTACGCGCCCTACTTCCTCACCGTGCACGAGGTGGTGCGCTTCGCACGGCAGAAAGGGATCCTCTGCCAGGGGCGCGGCTCGGCCGCCAACTCCACCTGCTGCTACGTGCTTGGCATCACCGCGGTGGACCCGGCCCGGCACGACCTGCTGTTCGAGCGCTTCGTCTCGGCCAACCGCCGCGAGCCGCCCGACATCGACGTCGATTTCGAGCATGAGCGGCGCGAGGAGGTGATCCAGCACATCTACGAGCGCTATGGCCGCGAGCGGGCGGCGATCGCCGGCACGGTGATCCGCTACCGGGTGCGCAGCGCGCTGCGCGAGGTCGGCAAGGCGATGGGCCTGTCGGAGGATGTCACCGCGAAGCTGGCCAAGGCCAGCTGGGGGCCGGGACGCGAGCAGACCCTGCCCGAGCTGGCCGCCGGCCTCGGCCTCGACCCCGCCGACCCGGCGCTCCGCTGGACGCTGCAGCTGGCCGAGGAGATCCAGGACTTCCCCCGCCATCTGGCGACCCATGTGGGCGGCTTCGTCATCAGCCGCGGGCCGCTGACCGAGCTGGCGGTGATCGGCAACGCCGCCATGCCGGGGCGGACGGTGCTGGAATGGGACAAGGACGACATCGACGCGCTCGGCCTGCTCAAGGTCGATATCCTGGCGCTCGGCATGCTCTCCCTGCTGCGCCGCGGCTTCGCGCTGCTGCGCCGGCACCACCGCAGGCAGCTTGGCTTGGCGGACCTGCCGCGCGACTGCCCGGACACCTACGCCATGCTGCGGCGGGCGGATTCCATTGGCGTGTTCCAGGTGGAGAGCCGGGCGCAGATGAACATGCTGCCCCGGCTGCGGCCGGAAAAGTTCTACGACCTCGTCATCCAGGTGGCGATCATCCGCCCCGGCCCCATCCAGGGCGACATGGTGCACCCCTATCTGCGCCGCCGCTGGGGGCTGGAGCGGCCGGTCTATCCCAGCCCCTCCCCCGCGCATGGGCATCCCGACGAGCTCAAGGATGTGCTCAAGCGGACATTGGGGGTGCCGCTGTTCCAGGAGCAGGCGATGCGGGTGGCCATGGTCGCCGCGCGCTTCACGCCGGAGGAGGCGGACCAGCTCCGCCGCGCCATGGCGACCTTCAAGCATACAAAGGGCGTGACGGAGTACCGGGAGCGGCTGGTGGGCGGCATGGTGCGGCGCGGCTACGACCCCGGCCTCGCCGAGCGGGTGTTCCAGCAGCTGGAGGGGTTCGGCTCCTACGGCTTTCCGGAGAGCCACGCGGCGTCCTTCGCGCATCTGGCCTACGCCTCAGCCTGGCTGAAGTGCCACCACCCGGCGGTGTTCGCCGCCGCCCTGCTGAACAGCCAGCCCATGGGCTTCTATGCCCCGGCGCAGATCGTCCGCGATGCCAGGGAGCATGGCGTCCAGGTCCGCCCGCTCGACGTCAACCGGAGCGGCTGGGACTGCACGCTGGAGCCGGAGCCTGGCAGCGCCGAGGGGCTGGCGCTGCGGCTGGGGCTGCGCATGGCGGCGGGCCTCGCCCGCGCGGAGGGCGAGCAGATCGTCAAGGCCCGGCGGGCCGGCAACGGCGCGCCCTTCGCCAGCGTGGAGGAGGTGGTGCGCCGCGCCGGGCTTGGCCGCAAGGCCACCGAGGCGCTGGCGGCGGCGGATGGCTTTGCGGGCATGGGCGTCCCCCGCCGGCAGGCGATCTGGGCGGCAAGGGGCGTCGAGAAGGCGGTGCCGCCGCTCCTGCTGCTGGCGGCGCAGAAAGCGGCCGCCGGCGAGCCGCCGCTGCTGCCGGAAGCAAGCCCCAGCCTGCCCGAGGAACAGGAGGGCCAGGGCGTGGTGCTGGACTACCTGGCAACCGGCCTGACGCTGGGGCGGCACCCGCTGGCGCTGCTCAGGCACCGGCTCAGGGCCCTGGGCTGCCAGGATATCCGGGAGATCGGCGCCCTGCCCTCCGGCAGAAGGATCCTGCTCGCCGGGCTGGTGCTGATGCGCCAGCGCCCGGGCACCTCGAAGGGCGTGGTGTTCGTCACCGTGGAGGATGAGCACGGCACCGCCAACCTGGTCGTCTTCGCCGATCTGGTGGCGCGGGACCGCGCGGCGCTGATCAACGCGCGGCTGCTGATGGTCCAGGGCCGGATCGAGCGCGAGACGAGGCAGGCGGAGGTGCCGGTGACGCATATCATCGCCGAGGCGCTGACCGACCGGACGGACCTGCTGCGCGGCCTGAACGCGGCGGAGGAGCAGGACTGGGGTGCCGCGGCGCTGGGGCGGGCGGATGAGGTGCGCCGGCCCGAGCCAGGATCACGCCGGCCGGTGCTGCCGGTGAAGAGCCGCGATTTCCAGTGACGCGAAGGGCGCGGGGATGCCGGCTGCCGCTTCCGGCCGAAGATTTGCGCCACCCGCTTTTCCAGGGGCGCCAGGGCTTTGCATGGCCGCCATGGAGATCATCCCGGGATGCGGATGGCTCCGCTCCACCAGCAGGTCGACCAGCGCCTGCGGCATGTCCAGGCCGCGCGCGGCGTGGGTGGACACGCCCTTCATCTCGATGCTGATCTTGACGTCGCGGCCGGTCTCGGCCGCCTTGGCGGCGATCAGGTCCAGCGCCTCGTCCAGCGTCATGGCGGCGGGGTTGGCGGCGTGCAGGCTGGCGTAGGTGGTACGGGGGATGGTGCCGGTGTCGTGGGCCACCACCAGCACGCCGTCGGCCGTCATCTGGATGTCCAGCTCGGCCCAGTCGGCGCCCCAATAATGGTCGGGATAGGGATTGGTGCCGCGGTGGCCGAAGATCTCGAAGGAGGTCATGGATCGTCTGACGGTTCAATGCCCAGGCGCCGCCCGCGGCGGCCGAACGGGCCGATGGAAGGGGACAGGGCGCGGGTTCAGGTGTGGTCCCGACCTTCGGCCTGAAGGGGGGGGCATGGCACGACCGCCGTACCGGACTGCATCAGCCGCTCGCGGATCGCGGGCGGCAGCGCGGCGTCGCAGAAGACGGCGGAGACATCCTCGATCCGCCCGCCGCGCACATGCGCCGCGCGGCTGAACTTGGAGGCGTCGAGCACCAGGAAGGACCGTCGGGAATGGCGCATCATCACCTCGCGGATGCGCACTTCCTCGCGCGAGTAGTCGAGCAACGAGCCGTCCGCATCGACACCGCCGACGCCGAAGATGGCGATGTCGACGAGATAGGCGCTGAACAGCTCCTCCCCCGCCGGGCCGCAGACGTCGAGATCCCCGGTGCGGACGGTGCCGCCTGCGATCGCCACCTCGAATTCCGGGTTCTGCGCCGCGGCCAGGGCGAGCGGCAGGTTGTTGGTGACGATCTTCAGCCCGCGATGCCTGCCCAGGCATTCCGCCACGATCTGCGGCGTGGTGCCGATGCCGAGGGAGATGCAGGCGCCATCCGGCACCTCCCGTGCCACGGCGGCGCCGATCTGCCGCTTGGCCACGCGGTTCAGCACCTCACGGTCGCGGAAGCTCATGTTGCCGCCATGGCCGGGGCAGGTGATGCCGCCATGGCGGCGCCGGGCCATGCCCTGCTCGCAGAGGCTGTTGATGTCGCGCCGGATGGTCTGGGTCGTCACCTCGAAATGCTGGGCGAGCTCGTCCACGCGCAGGAAGTCGCGCGTCTTCAGCATCTCGGCGATCATCGCCTGCCGGCTCCGGGACGGCGTGGCGGCGATGTTCAGGTGAAAATTCTGCCTGTTCATGTGTACGCTCCTAGACGGCCAGTGCTGCAACCACGTGACAGGGCAGAGAAGGTTCGATGTTGCGCCGGGCTTGCCCCGCCCGCGTGCCAAGACAATGATTTCACGCGATTATTCCGCCGCCCTGGCGCTGGCTCTGCCGCAGGCGCGGAGTCACGAAACCGCCATCAAAGCGACATTCATCCGAAGCACCCGGCGGCTATCAGCCGTTCCCATGAGCATCACCGACGGCCCCGGGGCCGCCATCCGGCTGGATGCCGTGCGCAAGCAGTTCGGCGACACGGTGGCCCTGCACAACATCGACATCACCGCCGCGCCAGGATCCCTGATCGTGCTGCTCGGCCCTTCCGGCTGCGGCAAGTCGACGCTGCTGCGCGTGCTGGCGGGGCTGGAGGCGGCGTCGTCCGGCAGCGTCCACTTCGCCGGGCGGGACGTGACCGCGTTGCCGCCGGCGGCGCGCGGCGTGTCCATGGTGTTCCAGTCCTACGCGCTGTTCCCGCATCTCGATGTGGCCGAGAATATCCTGTTCGGCCTGCGGGCGCGGAAGGTGCCGCGGGCGGAGCGCGACGCGCGGCTCACCCGCACCGCCGCCATGCTGGGGCTGGCATCGCTGCTGGAACGGCGGCCGGCGCAGCTCTCGGGCGGGCAGCAGCAGCGCGTGGCGCTGGCCCGCGCCATCGTGGCCGAGGCGCCGGTCTGCCTGATGGACGAGCCGCTCTCCAACCTCGATGCCAAGCTGCGGGCCGAGATGCGGGCCGAGATCCGCGCCCTGCAGCAGCGCCTGGGCCTGACCATGGTCTATGTCACCCACGACCAGGTGGAGGCCATGAGCATGGCCGACCAGGTCGTGCTCATGCGCGAGGGGCGCGTCGAGCAGGACGCGACGCCGGCCGAGCTTTACGCCCGCCCCGCCACGGCCTTCGCCGCCGGCTTCATCGGCACGCCGCCCATGTCGCTGCTGCGGCTGCAGGCCGCGCCGGGCGGCGCCGCCATTGCCGGCGCGCCGGAGCACCCGGTGGCGCCTGCCGAGGCCGCGGGCGCGATGCTGGGCTTGCGGCCCGAGGATGTGGCGCCCACCGACGGCCCCGGCCTGCCCGCCATTGTCAGCGGCGCCGAGTTCCTGGGCGCCGAGACGGTGCTGCGCTGCGCCATCGGCACGGCCGGCGAGACGTTGCAGGCCCGCATCCCCGGCAACCACGCGCTGCCCGCCGGCACCGCCGTGCGGCTGCGCCTGCCGCCGTTGGCGCACCTGTTCAGTTCCGCAACCGGGCAGCGCCTGCCGCTGCCGTCCCACGCGCCAACCTTCGCCTGAACCCCTGAGGGAGCCAGACCATGCTGATCACCCGTCGCGCCGCGCTCGGCGCGCTCGCCGCCTCGCCCATGCTCGCGGCCCCCGCGGTGCGGGCCCAGGCGCCCGTGCAGATCACCTTCAACTACCCGGTGGCCGTGGGCGGCCCGATCACCAAGGTGATCGACGGCTATTGCGCGGATTTCGAGCGCGCCAACCCGGGCATCCGCATCCGCCCGGTCTATACCGGCACCTACCAGGACTCGATCACCAAGGCGCTGACGGCGGCGCGCGGCGGCGATGCGCCGCAGATGGCCTGCCTGCTGTCCACCGACATGTTCACGCTGGTCGATGAGGATGTGGTCGTGTCGTGGGACGAGCTGCCCGGCGCCGAGAAGGGCTGGATGGACAGCTTCTACCCCGGCTTCATGGAGAACAGCCGCACGGGTGGCAAGACCTGGGGCATTCCGTTCCAGCGCTCCACCATCGTCATGTACTACAACAAGGATGCCTTCAAGGCGGCCGGCCTGGACCCGGAGACCCCGCCGCAGGACTGGGCGGAGCAGGTGGCCTTCGCGCAGAAGCTGACCAGGCGGCAGGGCGATTCCGTGACGCAGTGGGGCATCCAGATCCCCTCTTCCGGCTTTCCCTACTGGCTGTTCCAGGCGCTGACCACGCAGAACGACGTGCGCCTGATGAACGAGGCGGGGAACCGGACCTTCTTCGCCGACCCGAAGGTGGCCGAGGCGCTGCAGTACTGGGCAGACCTGTCCGCCCGGCACAAGGTGCAGCCTTCCGGCATCGTGGAATGGGGCACCACCCCGCGCGACTTCTTCGAGCGCAAGGTGGCGATGATGTGGACCACCACGGGCAACCTGACCAACGTCAAGGCCAACGCGCCCTTCCCCTTCGGCGTCGCCATGCTGCCGGCCGGCCGGCGCCGCGGCAGCCCGACGGGCGGCGGCAACCTCTATGTCTTCAAATCCGCCAGCCCGGCGCAGCGCGAGGCGGCGGTGAAGTTCGCCCGCTTCCTGACCGAACCGGAGCGCGCGGCGCAGTGGGGCATCGACACGGGCTATGTCGCCACCAGCCCCGCCGCGTGGGAGACGCCGAAGATGAAGGAATACGTGGCCGGCTTCCCCGCCGCCGCCGTGGCGCGCGACCAGCTGCCGCACGCGGTGGCCGAGCTGTCCACGCATGAGAACCAGCGCGTGACCAAGGCCCTGAACGACGGCCTGCAGGCCGTGCTGACCGGCCGCGCCCAGCCCGTGCCCGCCATGGCGCAGGCGCAGGCGGAGGCCGATCGCATCCTGCGCGCCTATCGCGGCTGAGGCGGCCCGGGCCCATGCGCGGACGCGCGACTCTTCACGCCTGGCTGATGCTGGGCCCGGCCATGCTGCTGCTGGTCGCCTTCACGCACTATCCCGTGGTGGCGACCCTCTGGCACTCGCTGTTCTCCACGCCACGCGGCGCGCGCCCCGCGCGCTTCGTGGGCGTGGAGAACTACGCGGCGCTGGCCGACGACCCGGTGTTCTGGCAGGCGCTGTCCAACAACCTGCTCTACGCGCTGGGCACGGTGCCGCTCTCCATCGGGCTGGCGCTGGCCATGGCGCTGTGGGTGAACGGCCGCATCGCCGGCCGCGCCGCCCTCCGCGTGGCCTACTTCACGCCGACCGTGCTGCCGATGATCGCGGTCGCCAACCTGTGGCTGTTCTTCTACACGCCGGATTACGGGCTGGTGGACCGCATCACCGGCTTCCTGTTCGGCTGGGGTCCCACCAACTGGATCGGCAGCCAGGAGACGGCGCTGGGCGCGATGATGGCCATCGCGGTCTGGAAGGAAGCCGGGTTCTTCATGATCTTCTACCTGGCCGCGCTGCAGGCCATCCCGCCCGTGCTGTACGAGGCGGCGTCGGTGGAGGGCGCGTCCCGCTTCACGGTGTTCCGCCGCGTGACGCTGCCGCTGCTCGGCCCCACCACGCTGTTCATCGCGGTGAACGCGCTCATCAACGGATTTCGGCTGGTGGACCACATCATCGTCATGACGCATGGCGGGCCGGACAATGCCACCGCCCTGCTGCTCACCTACATCTACGAGGTGGGCTTCCGCTTCTGGGACACCGCGCAGGCATCGGCGCTGACCATGGTGCTGCTGCTGATCCTGGCGCTGGTGGCCCTGGCGCAGTTCACCCTTCTCGGCCGGTGGACGCATTACCGATGAGCGCGACGACACTGACGCCGACCGCAGCGGCGCAGCCACGCCTGCGCCTCGGGCTGTGGCTGGAAACGCTGGCGGCCTGGACGCTGGCGCTGGCCTGGGCGGCGCCGCTGCTCTACGCGCTCTGGGCCGCCATCCACCCCACCGGCTACGCCACGCGCTTCGAGCTGTTCGCGCCGCTGACGCTGGACAACTTCGCCGCCGCCTGGAACGCCGCGCCCTTCCCGCGCTACATGCTGAACAGCGTTCTGCTGGTCACCTTCGTCACGGGCTGCCAGTTCGTGCTGGGCACGCTGGCGGCGTTCGTCTTCGCCCGCAGCAGCTCGCGCTGGGCCGGCATGCTGTTCGCCATCGTGCTGGTGCAGCTCATGATCATGCCGGACATGCTGATCGTCGAGAACTACCGCACCATGCGTATGCTGGGTCTGGTCGACACGGTGGTGGGCATCGGCCTGCCCTATGTCGCCTCCGCCTTCGGTATCTTCCTGCTGCGACAGACCTTCAAGCAGGTGCCGAAGGAGCTGGAGGACGCGGCGCGCATCGAGGGCTGCCGCACCTTCGGCATCCTCTGGAAGGTCTATGTGCCGCTGGCGCGCCCGACCTACCTGGCCTACGGCCTTACCTCCGTCTCCTACCACTGGAACAACTTCCTCTGGCCGCTGGTCATCACCAACACGGTGGAGACGCGGCCGCTGACCGTGGGCCTCGCCGTCTTTGCTTCCACGGACCAGGGCATCGACTGGGCCATCATCAGCGCGGCGACGCTGCTGACCTCGGCGCCACTGCTGCTCGCCTTCCTCCTGTTCCAGCGGCAGTTCGTGCAGTCCTTCATGCGGGCCGGCATCCGCTGAGCCCTCATACCTCCGGAGACGTCACTTCGATCCTCTGGGTTCGGGCCTGTTCCGGCGCCTCCCTCTTTGCCGCAATGGGCGCGCTATCCATGCAGGCGCGGCTCCAGCCGGGGCGATGCGCGTGGCGCAGGCGTCGCGGCAACTCCTGGTGCAGCCCTATCGTCTGTCCAGGTTCTGAAAGGCGCCGCAAGGCGGCCGGCGCGATCCTCCCTGTGGTGGTACATGCCACCTGACCGCCGGCAATGGGCGCATCCCGAGCCTCCGGCGGGAAGGGCTGCTGTGGAGGGAGCCTCGCCTTCCCGCGCATGACGCTCCAGCCTCCCCCATCCCCCCTGGCCGGGCCGGGGGAATTGCCGCACCAGCGGGAAGCACCGGCTGCGGCAATCGTGCTCCCGGATTCCGGCCCGAGAGTGGAACGCCCTACCGGTGGCTTCCCCCGCCGCCCATCAGGTTTCCGAGCAGCCCGCCCAGGCCTCCCTGGCCCAGCTCCTCCTCGCGCTGGGGAAGGTTGCCCTGGGGGGTGGCCCGATCGACCATGTGCGGCAGGATGTTGCTCAGTTCGGCGAGGATGGCGGCGCGATCCGTGCCGGCGTGCTGCGCCGCCTCGTCCAGCTCCCGGGGGTCGAAGCTGCCCTCGAGGTCCTGCGGCGAGACCGGCTGGTTCGTGTCGCGCGACACCCAGGAGTCCACCTGCCGGTCGAGGCCCTGGCTCCGCAGGCTCCCGAGCAGGCCACCCAGCCCGTCCAGCAGGCCGCCGAGCCCGCCGCCCGCGCCATGGCCGGCCATCCCGCCCAGCCCGCCGCCGGTGCCACCTGTCGCTGGCGCGCCTCCGCCGAGAAGCCCGCCCAGGATTCCGCCAAGGCCACCGCCGCCAGCCATCGGGGCGCCTCCGCTCCCGAGCAACCCGCCGAGCAGACCGCCCAGCCCGCCGCCCATCGGAGCAGCGTGGCTGCCGCCGTGCAGGCCGCCGGCCTGTGCTCCCCCGCCCTGGGCGTGCCTGAGCAACTGCTGGATGAGCAGCGCCATCGCGGCGGCCTTGACCCCGCCGCCGAGGCCACCGGTGGAACCGCCGCCGGATTGCCCGGGGAATAAACCGCTCATGATGACCGCTCCTTGCATGCTCTGCGGAGCACAACGCCGTAGCCGAGAGACCCGTTGCCGGAGCCGCCCTGCCGGACCGGCGCCCGGGGGCGATACTGCGCGGATATCCCGGTACGATATACAGGCTCCGGTACTGGATGCCGGCCCGCTCCATGACCTATCCACACATCCTGCGGGTGCCGCTGCACCTCTGGCGCGCCCCGCAGCGCTTTGCGGCCTGGGTGGCGCCCGCCCTGGTGGCGGAATGGACGATGCCGAGGGATAGCCGGAGATCCTGTGATGGATCAGGCCATCACGACGCGGCCTGCGCTGTGGGACCGCTTCTGCGGCACGCACCGCCAAGAGCGGTGGATCAGGTTTCCAGCCGCCCGGAAAACCCCTGTCCGGATCAGTCAGGTCGGATCATGCTCCAGCCCCAGCAATGGAGACCATGCCGCGTGACACCCTTCGATCCTGCCTTGCTGCCCGCCGGCATCCGCAGCCGCATCCTGCCCGGGGTCAATGGGCTCTCCGTACATGTGCTGGAAGCCGGAAAGGCTGGGCAGCCCGCCGTGCTGCTGCTGCACGGCTTTCCCGAGCTCGCCTTCTCATGGCGCAAGGTGATGCCGGCCCTGGCTGATGCCGGCTTTCACGTCATCGCTCCGGACCTCCGGGGATATGGCCGCACCACGGGCTGGAACGCAGGCTACGATGAGCCGCTGACGCCTTTCCTGATGCTGAACATGGTGCGCGACCAACTGGCTTTGGTCCAGGCGCTGGGGCTGAAGGAGGTCCATGCGCTGGTCGGCCACGACTATGGTTCCCCGGTCGCGGCCTGGTCCGCGCTGATTCGTCCGGACGTCTTCCGGCGCCTGGCACTCATGAGCGCGCCCTTCGCCGGTCCCCCACGCTTCGGGGCACCCTCAGGGCAAGACATCAGCGCTGACCTGGCCCGGCTGGAAGTGCCGCGCAAGCACTACCAGTGGTATTATTCTGAGCGTCGCGCAGCGGGAGATATGGATCACCCGCGGCAGGGGCTACAGGCTTTCCTGCGCGCCTACTATCACCACAAGAGTGCGGACTGGCCCGGCAACAAACCCTTCCCGCTGGCCGGCTGGACGGCGGAGGCGTTGGCGGAGCTGCCGGACTACTACGTCATGCCCTTGCATGCGACAATGCCTGAGGCAGTGGCTCCGCACATGCCGGCCACCGGGGCGCCCTGGCTCACAGATGCCGAACTGGCCGTTTATGTCGCCGAGTATTCCCGCACGGGCTTCGCCGGTGGGCTGCAATCCTATCGCTGCGGCACGAGCGGTGCGAACGCCGCCGATCTTACCCTGTTCAGCGGCCGGCGGATCGAGGTGCCAACCATCTTCATAGCTGGCGCCAGCGACTGGGGCATCCACCAGACCCCCCTTGCCCTGCCCCGTATGCAAGAGGACGCGTGCGCTGATTTTCGTAGCCTGCACCTGATTCCCGGCGCGGGTCATTGGGTGCAGCAGGAGCAGCCGGATGCCGTGGCGAAGCTGCTGGCAGACCTGGCGGCCATCGCGGCGGATGTGTGAGCGTTGGCTCAGCTTCGGCCATCACGCGGCATGGCAGATGGCGCAAGCCCAGGCGTGCTGGAGCGGGGCTGGCTCGGCGCCCGGAGGCGATCCCCCGGGCGACAGGCTCAGCGGCTTGGCGTGATCCTCCACACCGTGTTCGAGAGATCGTCGGCAACGATCAGGGCGCCGCGCGGGTCCACCGAGACCCCCACCGGGCGGCCACGCGCCTGGCCCTCGCCGTTCAGGAAGCCGGACACGAAGTCGACCGGGGCACCTGCCGGCTGTCCATCACGGAAGGGTACGAAAACAACCCTGTAGCCGGTGGGCACATTGCGGTTCCAGCTGCCATGCTCGCCGACGAAGACTCCGTCCGCGAAGGCCTCGCCCATGGCGGGGTTCGAGAAGGCGACGCCCAGCGCGGCCACATGTGCGCCCAGGCTGTAATCGGGGCGGATCGCCGCGGCGACCTTTTCCGGGTCCTGCGGCTGCACCCGCATATCGACGTTCTGCCCCCAGTAGCTGTAGGGCCAGCCATAGAAGCCGCCCTCGCGGACCGAGGTCAGGTAGTCCGGCACGAGGTCGGGGCCGATCTCGTCGCGTTCGTTCACCACCGCCCAGAGCTGGCCCGTGCCCGGCTGAATCGTGAGCGCCGTGGGGTTGCGGAGGCCGGTGGCGTAAGGTCTGTGCGCGCCCGTCTGCGCATCGATCTGCCACACCATCGCCCGCCCGACCTCGGCTTCCATGCCGCGCTCGGTGATGTTGCTGTTGGAGCCGATGCCGACATAGAGGAAGCGGCCATCGGCGCTGGCGGTCATCGCCTTCGTCCAGTGGTGGTTGATTGCCGAGGGCAGATCCGCGACATGCACCGGTGGCCCGCTCGCCTCGGTCTGGCCGTCGCGGTAGCTGAAGCGCACCAGCGCATCCTGGTTGGCGACGTAGAGGGAGCCATTGACCAGGGCGAGGCCATAAGGCCCGTTCAGATTTTCCGCGAAGATGCCCCGGCTCTCGTAGGTGCCGTCGCCATCGGCGTCGCGTAGCAGCGTCAGCCGGTTGCCGCCTGGCACCGACGTCTTGCCCCAGCCCTTGATAATGTTTGCGATGAAGGCCTTAGGGTTGAGCCGAGGCGCGCCCTGGCCACCGGTTCCCTCCGTGACCAGGATATCGCCATTGGGCAGGATGAGGGTCTGGCGCGGGATCCTGAGATCCGTGGCGATGGCCTGGATCGTGTAGCCCTGTGGCACGGCCGGGCGGTCATCGCCCCAGGAGGTCGGCCGGGGGATCGTCATGTCGGGCAGCAGGCCGCGATTCGGTTCCGGAAGTTCCGGATTGGGGCCGCGCTGCTGCGGACCAGAGTTGCCCTCGCCATCGCAGGCGGAGAGGGCCAGTGCCGCAACACCCATCAGCAAGATCGCGCGCATCACACTGCCTCCCGGGACTGGTAGCCGGAATAGCCCATCCAGGCCGCAACAAGCGCGAGGATCGTCGCGATGGCGGAAAGGTAGAGCGCCTCCGGCATGATCGCGAAGGCGTCCTTCGCGTGAACGAGCGCGTTGATGAAGCCCAGCACCCACATCGCCAGCAGCACGATGAAATAGATGGCCGCCCGCCTCCTGCGTCCGGCGCCGCTCCGTATCAGGTCCACCAGCGCCCAGAGCAGAGCAAAGCCGCCGACGAGAAGGCCTCCCGCGATGAGCCAGGAGGAGAAATTGGCCCACTGGATCTGGAAGCTTGCCCGATAGGCGAAGTCGCTGAGCAGCGCGCCGAGAAACAGGGGAAGCGGAAAGGCAAGCAGGATCGCATGCAGCGGGTGAAGCGGCCTCGGGGATCTTGGGCTGGTTATGGCAACCACGGCGGAGCCTCCTCTTATCCGGCCGGGCCCGGTGAAGCGGCCATGGCCTGACCTGCCTCTTTCGGAGGCGGCGGTAGGACAACGGGGCAGCGAAGGATGGGTTTCGGCGCCGCAGTCTGGCTCCCCGTTCGAAGCGGCCGCCATTCCGGCGAACCGTGCAGATCCTGCCAGGATGGAGTTGGACTTGCTCCCGTCTGATGGAGGAGCGTTGGATCAACCTGGCGTCCATCTTCTCGAACTGAGCCAAGCCTGCGAAGTCGAGCGCGGCATGGCGCCTGACAGGCTGTAGAGGCCATCGATGTGGCGGCCGACGGCCTGCCGGCATCCTGACGTGTTTCAGACATGGTGCGCCAGACGAGTTCCGACTCCGCCCGCTCGTCTGGACCAGGCGGATTGCCTCGTCTCAGATTTCTTCGTGAACCGTCTCTGCTGCGTCATGGGGTTCCTCTTGCCTCATCAGGAACCCTCCCCTCCACCTTTCCGAAGCAAGCCCAGGCGGCGCTTTACAAGCCAATGTGGAGTGACGGTGTTTTTGAGCACCCCGCTAATCGGACTGCACTGTCTCGACAGGCCGCGAGCGAAGCCCGGAGGGTGTGCTTTCCGCCCACATCAGCAGTGCATCAAGCGCCGGGCATAGCGCCTGTCCCCACTCGGTCAGGTGGTACTCCACCTTCGGGGGCACCTGATGATGGACGATGCGTGCGACAACACCGTCGCCCTCCAACTGACGCAGCTGCTGGATCAGCATTTTCTGCGACACGCCGGGAATGGCCCGCTCAAGATCGGAGAAGCGTCGCACCTGTCCGCCGAAGAGCTGAAACAGGATCACGAGCTTCCAGCGCCCCTCGAGTACCCTGATCACGTTCTGCACGCCCTGCGCAGCCGTTTCGGCCGTGTATTCCACACGCTTACTTCGGGGTAAGTCCCTTACTTTTTCGTCCGTTCTTGCCATTCGGGCAGCTTAGAAACAGCTTCAGGCCAGGGCAACACATCTCCGGAGTCATGCCATGACCAACGAACTGCCGGCACCCATTGCAGCCTATGTCGCGGCCAACGCCCGGCTCGACGCAGACGGCATGGCGGCGCCATTCGCCCGGGACGCGGTGGTGCGCGACGATGGCGGGCACCATACGGGCCGAGACGAGATCAGGACCTGGATCCAGTCGGCGACGATCGCCAGCCGCGCCGTCTTCACGCCGGAGACATGGCTCGAACGCGATGGCCGCATCCTCGTGGAGGGCCTGACCGCAGGGGATTTTCCCGGCAGCCCGATCCGCTTCACCCTCAGCTTCCTGCTCCGGCACGATGCGATTGCCGGGCTGGAGATCGCCTGATGCCGCCCCACAGCCATCCTGCCGAGTTCGAGGGACGCCGCGTCCTCATCACCGCGGGCAGCAAGGGCACCGGCCGGGCGACCGTCCAGCGCTTCCTGGATGCGGGGGCCCGCGTGATGACGGCGGCGAGACGCCGGCCCGAGGATCTCACGGGCGCCGACTTCGTCGAAGCCGACCTCACAAGCCCGGACGGAGCGCATGCGCTCGCGGAAGCAGCCATAGAGCGCCTCGGCGGCGTCGACGTGCTGGTGCACGTTCTCGGCGGCTCCCGGGCACCAGGCGGGGGCTTCGCGGCCCTGACCGAGGAGCATTGGCGCGCCGAGCTCGACCTGAACCTGATGCCGGCGGTGCGGCTCGACCGGCTGCTCCTGCCGCAGATGGCCGCGCGCGGCTCGGGCGCGGTGATCCACGTCGCCTCCATCCAGCGCCGGCTGCCATTGCACGATTCCACGACCGCCTATGCCGCCGCGAAGGCCGCCCTGACGACCTACAGCAAGGCTCTCTCGAAAGAGGTCGGGCCGAAGGGGGTGCGGGTCAACGTCGTCTCGCCCGGCTGGATCTATACGGAAGCGGCGGATGCGCTGGTGCAGCGGCTCGCGGCCAGCAGCGGAGGAACGCCGGACGCCGCGCGTCAGGGCATCCTGGAGGCGCTTGGCGGCATCCCTCTCGGCCGCCCCGCAAGGCCCGAGGAGGTGGCGGAGCTGATCGCCTTCCTCGCCTCCGACCGGGCCTCGGCCATTCACGGTGCGGACTACGTCATCGACGGCGGAACCATCCCGACGGTGTAGCCCCGCCCGCCGCACGAGGGCGGCGCCCCGGGCCTGGCCCAGCAGGGCGCAACCGGCCGTGGGGCCCTGGACGCGCGCCCTCCCGAAGAGCGCGAGACCCGGGCCGGTCGCCGGGCATGGCCAACCGCGGCCCTCGATGACGAACACGCGGCCTGACGACGCTATCGAACCGCCCGGGAGTTGTCTCGATGGACAGGGCCAGCGGCCCCGGGGTGGATGCCCCGGATGCTTCCATTGGAACCGCCGCGATGCCCGGGGCCCCGGCGTGCCAGGAACAGCTACGCGCCGTGCTCCTGCCGGATCATCCCGGCAGCCCGCTCGCCGATGATGGCGCAAGGCGCCTGGGTGTTCCCGGTCGTGACGCGCGGCATGATCGAGGCGTCCGCCACCCGGAGCCCGTCCACGCCATAGGCCTTGAGCGTGGCGTCGACGACCGACATCTTGTCCCGTCCCATCCTGGCTGTGCAGCTCTGGTGCCAGTAGGTGACGGCGGCGTCGCGGATGTAGAGGTCGAGCGCGTCGCCCTTCAGAGGGCCGGGCATGGCCTCGCCTCGCACGAAAGGCCGGAAGGCCGGCGCGTTGCCCAGAGCGCGGCAGAGCTCGACGCAGGCCCTCGCGGTCGTCATGTCCGCCGGATCGGACAGGAAGCCCGCCTCAATGGCGAGAGGCGCCAGGGGATCCGCGCTCCGCAGGCGGAGAAGGATTTCCACGCCGGTCGCCCGGCGCCCGTCGAACACGACGCGATGCACGAGGGCGCCCGTCAGCACGGTCAGGTTCGGGCGGTCGAGCCAGGGCCGGAGATAGGCGCGGTACAGCGAATGGCGGCGTGCGGGGTCAGCCTCGGCGAAGAGGACATGGTGGCGGAGGCCTGGGCTGTCGCACTGCGGCCCTGATGCGGCGCCTGATGCCGGCTGATGGCGCATCGCCCGGCCATGCGCCCTTCCTGGCCGGATGCGAGAGCGTCCCGCAATCCACGCGCGAGTGGCGTTGCTTCTTCGGATTGCCGCCGGTGCAGGAGACGGCATCGGCCCGATGCCGCGCGTGAGAGTCCGCCTGGCGGCTGTTCACGAGTCGCGTAACCTCGGATAGCGAGCCTGAGGCAGGCGGGCTCCCGGCCTGTCCGCTTTCCGGAACCTCGCTGAGCCGTCTCAGCGACCGAAACGGGCGCATGGCCGCCAGCCGCGGCAAGCCTTGGCCAGCAGCCTGACGAGCACACTGTGCCCAGCGTACCGGCCTGGCTCTATGGACGGCTCAGTGTTGGCCAGGAAGCTTGCTCCTGCCAAACAGCCGCTCAAGCGCACGGCGCTGGATGCCGTAGCATTCGCAACCCGCGCCTTCGAGGCCCGGCCGGTCCGTCACCTCCATGCGGCCGCGCTCGTAGCGGATGAACTGCGCCTTCTGCAGCATGCGGGCCGCCACGGTCACGCCGGCCCGCCGCACCCCCAGCATCAGCGAC
>NZ_JBHSCH010000048.1:0-35186 GCF_042651065.1 Teichococcus aestuarii | reverse complement strand
CCGGCCGCCGCGCCGGCCGCCGCGCCGGCCACAGCTCCGGCCGCGCCATCCGCCGCGCCGGCCTCCCCGGCCCCCGAGCAGCCCGCCGCCGCCGCCCCCGGCCAGGCGGTGGAGCAGCTCCTGGCGCCCAACACGCTGGGCGGCCAGTTGCTGATCGGCGCCTCGCAGCGGCTGGAATGGCTCTCCAGCCAGATCGTCAGCACGGCCGAGGCGGTCACCGACCTGCCGGGGCTGCTCGGCTGGTTCTCCTCCCTGGCGCGCGACCCGGTGACCCAGGCGCGGGTGGCCGATGCCTCCTGGAAGCTGGCGCTGCTGCTCGGCCTCGGCGTGCTGGCGGAGTGGCTGGCGCACCGTGCCCTGCACCGCCCGCGCGAGCGGCTGGACGCGCTGGCGCCCGAGGCCGGCAATGCCTGGACCTGGCTGCGCCGGGTGCCGCTGGTGCTGGCGCGGCTGCTGCTGGACCTGCTGCCGATCGCCGCCTTCGCCGTCATCTCCTACGGGCTGATCGGCGCGGTGCAGCCGCTGCCCACCACCCAGCTCGTGCTGCTGACGGCCAACAACGCCTACATCGTCGCCCGGCTGATCATGGCGCTGAGCCGGATGCTGTTCTCCCCCGCCTCCGCCCATCTGCGGCTGCTGCCCTGCGCCGACCTCACGGCCGCCTATGTCACGGTCTGGCTGCGGCGCATCGTGGTGGTGATGATCACCGGCGGCGCGGTGGCGGAGGCGGGGCTGCTGTTCGGCCTGCCCTGGGGCGCCTACGACGCCATCCTGCGCCTGGTGCTGCTGATCGCCTCGGTGTTCCTCGGCATCATCGTGCTGCAGAACCGGGTGGCGGTGGCGCAGAAGCTGCGCGCGCCCCCGTTGAAGCCGGGCGACGTGCCGAACCGCTCCCGCGCCGCGCTGCGCCGCTTCCGCGACTGGCTGGCCGAGGTGTGGCACGTGCTCGCCATCCTCTACCTGCTGGCGCTCTGGGGCGTCTGGGCGCTCGAGATCCGCGACGGCTTCACCCGCCTGCTGCGCGCCAGCCTGCTCACCGTGCTGGTGCTCTCGCTCGCCAAGGGGCTCGACGTGCTGCTGCGCCGGGCGCTGGCGGGCAGCTTCCGCATCGCTCCCGACCTCGCCGGCCGCTACCCGGCGCTGGAGGCGCGCGCCAACCGCTACGTGCCGCTGCTGAAGGGTGGCATCTCCGGCTTCCTGACGGTGCTGACGGTGCTCACCCTGCTGGAGGTGTGGGGCATCGATTCCTTCGCCTGGTTCGCGCCGGGCGAGCTGGGCAGCCGGGTGCTGCGCTCGGCCCTCTCGGTCGGCTTCACCGCGGTGGTGGCGGTGGTGGTGTGGGAGGCGGTGAACGCCGCCATCCAGCGCCACCTCGACCGCCTCTCGCGCGATGCCGAGGCCGCCCGCAGCGCCCGCGTACGCACCCTGGTGCCGATGCTGCGCACCACGCTGTTCGTCGTCATCCTGCTGTTCGTGGCCTTCAACCTGCTCACCGAGCTGGGCGTGAACGTGGCGCCGCTGCTGGCCGGCGCCGGCGTCATCGGCCTGGCGCTGGGCTTCGGCTCGCAGAAGCTGGTGCAGGACGTCATCACCGGCGTCTTCCTGCTGTTCGAGGACGCCATGGCGGTGGGCGACGTGGTCAATCTCGGCGGCAAGGGCGGCGTGGTGGAGAAGCTCTCCATCCGCTCCATCACGCTGCGCGACCTCGATGGCAGCGTGCACATCATCCCGTTCAGCACCGTCACCGCCGTCACCAACATGACGCGGGACTTCTCCTTCGCCCTGCTCGACGTGCAGGTGGCCTACCGCGAGAGCACCGACAAGGTGGTGGAGCTGCTGCAGGCGCTCTGCCAGGAGATGCGCGCGGAGGCCAAGTGGGGCCTCGTCATCCGCGACGAGATGGAGGTGCTGGGCGTGGACCGGCTGCCGCCGGACGGGCCGGTGATCCGCGTGCGGATCAAGACCGAGCCGATCCAGCGCTGGAACGTGATGCGCGAGATGAACCGCCGCATCAAGCAGCGCTTCGACGAGCTGGGCATCGAGATCCCGGCGCAGCGGCAGAAGCTGATGTTCGAGGGCACGCCCCCGTCGGGCTTCCCGCCGGTGGCGGCGCCGCAGCCGTGAGGAAGGCGGGCGCGGGAGGCGCAGGAACGGGCTTGCCTCGCGGCGCGGGGCGGGCCTATCGTGCGGCCATGCGCCGTATTCGGAACATCGGGATCGTCATTAGCGGCCCGGCCGCCTGAGCGCCCTGCGGGGGGCAGCGGCCGGGATCAACCCCGCGCGACGTCCCCACCGAATGATCCGGAAGCTTCTCCCCATGTCCGACCATCCCTGCGCCCTCACGGCTGCCCGCTTCACCGTCCTCGCCGAGGCCTATCCCGGCCTGCTCTCCCGCGTGCTGGAGCCCTTCGCCAAGCGCGACCTGACGCCCGACCGCGTCCGCTCGCAGCGCGAGGGCGAGCTGCTGCGCACCGAGATCGCGCTCGACGCCATGCCGGTGGAGATGCTGCACCTGGTGGCCGGCAATCTGGGCCAGATCGTCGGCGTGCTGCGGGTGGAGGCCATGGAGGGCCGCCACATCCGCCTGGCGGCGTGAGCCGGGCCGCCTGAACGCAGAGGGGCGCCGCCCGGCCTGCCCGCCGGGCGGCGCCCCGCGCCTCGGCCGCCCCCTTCAGGCAGCGGCGAAGAGCTGGGCCGGCATGGGCTGGGTGTTGTCCACCACCGCCTTCACGCCGGGCACCTGCGCGGCCAGCACCTTGAGCCCGCGCAGCACGGCCGCGCTGTTGCTGAAGCCGTGCAGCTCCACCACCCCGTCCTTCACGTCGACCAGGGTGAAGAAGGTGTCCGCCCAGGGCTCGCGCCGCATCGCCGCCAGCACGGCGCGGCGCAGCCGCTCGTCGGAATACTCGCCTGACTCGGCCGGCGGCTCGACCAGCGCGCGCAGCAGGTCGGCGCGGCTGACGAGGCCGAGCAGCCGCTTCTCATGCGTCACCAGCACGCGGCGGATGCCCTTCTCCTCCATCATCGCCGCGATCTCGGAGACCGGCGTGGTGGGGGCGACGGTGACGACGTCGCGCGTCATCACGTCGGCGGCGGTGGCGCCGTGGCTGGCGGCGTAGCGGTCGGCCAGCCGGTCCATGTCGGTGAAGAGCTGGCGCAGCAGGCCCATCGGCTTGCCGTCGCCGCCCGTCAGGCGGCGGATCAGGTCCGCCTCGGTGACGATGCCGAGCAGCTTGCCATCGGCGCCCAGCACCGGCACGGCGGAGATGCCGCGCTCAGAGAGCAGGCGGGCGATGGCCAGCACCGGCGTCTCCGGCGGCACCGTCACCACATTCTCGGTCATCAGGTCCTTGGCGTTCAGCACGGTCATGGCGGCTGCTCCTATCCGATGCGCCCACCATGCGCCCCGCCGGCCCGGCGCGCCTTGATGCGCATCAATCGCGGCGCGGCCTTGGCATCCACCTGGCGGATGCCCTGGATGAAGCTTCCACCGGGCCGCGCGGGCAGGATAGGGTGCGGATACAGAACAAAATCAGGGAGGATTCCAATGCCGAGGCTCGCACGCCGCAGCATCCTGGCCGGGCTGGCCGCCACCGGCGGCATGGCCGCCCTCGGGCGCGCCCGGGCGCAGGGCAGCCAGCAGCTCTCCATCGCCACCGGCACCACGGGCGGCGTCTACTATCCGCTGGGGGGCGGGCTGGCCAACCTGCTCTCGCGCTCCATCCCCGGCCTCTCCGCCACGGTGGAGGTGACGGGCGGCTCGGTGGCCAACCTGCAATTGCTGGGCGCGGGCCGCGCCGACCTCGTCTTCACCCAGGTGGATGCCGCGGTGGACGCGGTGCGCGGCAATGAGCGCTTCAAGGGCCGGCCCGTGGCGGCGCGCGCCATCGCGGTGCTCTACACCAACCGCATGCAGGTGGTGACCACGGCGGCCAGCGGCATCACCAGCCTGGAGGGGATGAAGGGCAAGCGCATCTCCACCGGCGCCCCCGGCTCGGCCACCGAGGTGATGGCCTTCCGCCTGCTGGAGGCCGCCGGGCTGGACCGCGACAAGGATTTCCGCGCCCGTGAGCGCCTCTCGCCCGCCGAGAGCACCAACGCGGTGAAGGACGGCAAGCTCGACGCCTATTTCTTCGTCTCCGGCGTGCCGACCAGCGCCATCACCGACCTTGGCGCCTCGCCCGGCGTGCAGCTCGTGCTGATCGACCACGACCAGTACGTGCCGCGCATCGTCGAGAAGCACGGGCCGGTCTATTTCCCCGAGGTGATCCCGGCCGGCACCTATCCGGGGCAGGCCACGGACAACCGGCAGATGTCGGTGGCCAACATCCTGGCGGTGCGCGAGGACATGCCGGAGGCGCAGGTCGCCGCCCTGCTCAAGGCCGCCTGGGAAGGGCGCGAGGAGCTGGGCCGGGTGCACGCCGAGGGCCGCAACTTCGCGCTCGCCGCGCAGAAGAGCGCCGCCGCCGGCATCCCCTGGCACAAGGCGGCCGAGGCCTTCTGGACGGCGCAGGGCGCGAAGCTGGCATGAGGCCCCGCCTCCCTCCCGCGCCGGGCGGAGGCCGCGGCTGAATGCAGCCCCCGCGCAACCCGCCGCTCCACAACCTGCCGCCGGAGATCGACCCCGCGTCGCTCGACCAGGGCACCGCCGCCCGGGTGGAGCGGCTGATCGAGGAGGAGGAGGGCGTGCAGAACCGCTTCGGCGGGCTGCTCGGCCACGCGGCCACCCTCCTCGCCGTGGCGATGAGCCTGTTCCACCTCTGGGCCGCCTGGGACATCGTGCCCACCACCACGCTGCGCTTCGTGCATGTGGGCTTCGCGCTGGCCATCGGCTTCTTCCTGTTCCCCCTCTCCCGCCGCTTCCGCGACCGGCTGATGCTGTGGGACCTGGCGCTGATCGGCCTCGGCCTGTTCTGCACCTGGTACCTGATCGCCGGCGGCGACGACCTGCTGGACCGCTACGTCTTCCCCGAGCCGATGGACCTGGTGGTGGGCTGGCTGCTGGTGGCGCTGGTGCTGGAGGCCACGCGCCGCACCACGGGCTGGATCATGCCCGCCGTGGCCATCGCCTTCATGCTCTATGCCTTCTGGGGCAACCACCTGCCCGCGCCCTGGACCCACCGGGGCTACGACACCACCCGCCTGATCCCGCACCTGACCATCACGCTGGACGGCATCTTCGGCACGGCGGTGGATGTCTCGGCCACGCTGATCATCCTGTTCACCATCTACGGCGCCATCCTGCAGGGCAGCGGGGCGGGCAAGTTCTTCGTCGATTTCAGCTTCGCGCTCACGGGGGGCAAGCCGACCAGCGCCGGGCGCACGGTGGTGCTCTCTTCCTTCCTGCTGGGCGGCCCCTCGGGCTCGGGCGTCGCCACCACCGTGACGCTCGGCACCGTGGCCTGGCCGATGATGAAGCGCGTCGGCTACCGCCCCGACGATGCCGGCGGGCTGCTGGCGGCGGGCGGGCTCGGGGCCATCATCTCGCCCCCCGTGCTGGGCGCGGCGGCCTTCCTGATCGCGGAATACCTCAAGCTCGGCTATCTCGACGTGCTGCGCATGGCGGCGATCCCGACCGTGCTCTACTACGCCTCCCTCCTCTTCATGGTGGAGCTGGACCAGCGCCGCCTCGGCGCCGTGCCGCCGCTGGAGGCCATGGCGGTGACGCCGGCCGGGGAGCTGGCGCGGCGCTACGGCTTCCACTTCTCGTCCCTCGTCGCCATCGTGGTGTTCATGGCGCTGGGCTACAGCGCGACGCTGGCCGTGCTCTACGCCATGGGGGTGGCGGTGGTGCTCTCCTTCCTGCGGGCGGAGACGGCGATGGTGCCGCGCCGGCTGGTCACGGCGCTGGCCTCGGGCGCCATCCAGGCGGTGGGCATCGCCGCCACCTGCGCCTGCGCCGGCATCATCGTGGGCTGCATCACCCTCACCGGGCTGGGGCTGAAATTCTCCGAGATCGCCATCCAGGCGGCGGGCGGCTCCCTGGTGGTCACGGCGCTCTACACGGCGCTGATCGTCTGGGTCGTCGGCCTCGCGGTGCCGGTGACGGCCAGCTACATCATCTCGGCCGTGGTGGCGGCGCCGGCGCTGATGAAGCTCGGCGTGCCGGACTACGCGGCGCACATGTTCGTCTTCTACTACGCCGTGCTGTCCGAGGTCTCGCCGCCCACCGCGCTCTCGCCCTTCGCGGCCGCCGCCATCACCGGCGCCGGCCCCTACCGCACCACCCTGCAGGCCTGGAAATACACCCTGCCCGCCTTCGTGCTGCCCTTCGTCTTCGTCACCGACCCGGAGGGGGTGGGGCTGCTGCTCTCGCTCACGCCGCAGATGACATGGGCGGACGTGGCTTGGCAGGTGGTGCTGGCGGCGCTCGGCCTCGCCGCGCTGGCGGCCGGCTGCCAGGGCCAGGCGCGCCGGCCGCTCGGCCTGCCGGAGCGGCTGGGCTTCGTCGCGGCGGGCCTGCTGCTGGTGTTCCCGGCGCTGCTGGACGGGCTGCTGCCGGCGCCGCACTGGCTGGGCCTCGGCCTCGCCGGCGCGCTGCTGCTGCCGCAGTTCCGCGTGCCCGCCCGCCCCGTGCTGTAGCCGGGCGCCGAAGGGGCCCGGGGAATTCCTCTCCCCGGGTCCCGCTTTTCCTGGCGGCCGAGCGCCTCAACCATTATCACGTTCCCGTGATTGTTGAGGCGATCGGCATGCGCGCCCTGCTCGGCCTTCTCCTGCTGCTGCCCGGCTGTGCCCTGCCCGGCTTCGTCGGCGAGGCCCTGGGGCTGGGTCGCGAGCCCCTGCCGCCCCTGGCGGAGGCGGACACCACCCTGCCCGCCCCGCCCGACGGCACGCCCGCGCTGCGGCTGCAATGGGCCGGGGGGCAGGCGCTGGCGGTGCTGGTCGAGCAGCATGGCGAGCGGCGGATGTGGCGCAGCGCCGGCGGGCTGGTGGTGGCCACCGAGGGGGCGCGCATCACCGCCACCGCCGGGCTGCGGGAATGGATCGCCGGCAGCCGCCTGGACGGGGCGGACCCGCTGGAGGAACCGCTGGAACTCGCCGCCCGCCCCGCCACGCTGCGCCGGCAGCTGGACCTGATGCGGGCGGACCGGGCACCGCAGGGCATGCGCTTCGGCCTCTCCCTCACCTGCCGGCTGGGCGCCGCCCGGCGGGAGGCGGTGCTGCTGGTGAGCGAACAGTGCCGCGGCGGCGGCGCCGCCTTCACCAACCGCTACTGGGCGGACCCGGCCACGGGCGGCATCTGGCGCTCCGAGCAATGGGTGGGCGAGGCCGGCATGCTGCGGCTGGAAGTGGTCACGCCGCCTTCCAGCTGAGGCCGGCGCGGCGCGCCCGCGCCACCACATAGGCCAGCCACAGCAGTTGCACCGCCAGCGGCGGCAGGATGATGAGCGGCTTCAAGCCCGGCGCCAGCCGCAGGAAGAGCAGCGCCAGCGCCACGTGGAAGGCGGCGAAGCCCCAGTGCAGCGCCGCGACGGCGCGCACGGAAAGCCCGCTGCGCTGCGCCATCTGGAACAGGTGGGTGCGGTGCGGGGCGCTGACGCGCTCGCCCATCCAGGCACGGCGCAGCAGGGTGAAGCCGGTGTCGAACAGCACGGCGAAGAGCAGCAGCGGCACCAGCAGGAAGGAGAGCTGCGCCACGTCCAGCCGCGCCGCCGCCACCCCCAGCACCGCCAGCATGAAGCCCAGGAACTGGCTGCCGACATCGCCCATGAAGATGCGCGCCGGGTGCAGGTTGAAGGGCAGGAAGCCCAGCACCCCCGCGCCCAGGATCAGGCAGGCGGCGTAGATGAACCAGGCGCCCTGCAGCACCCCGATCAGGCCGAGCCCGGCGCAGACCACCAGCACCGTGCCGCCCACCAGCCCGTCCAGCCCGTCCATGAAGTTGAGGGCGTTGGTGCAGGCGATGATCCAGAACAGCGTGGCCAGCGTGCCGAGCGGCCCCAGCTCCACCACGCCGTACCAGGGGATGGCGAACTGCGTCATGACCAGCCCGCTGGCCACCGCCACCAGCGCCGCCAGCCCCTGCGCCGCCAGCTTCACGACGAAGCGGAAATCCCGCATGTCGTCCAGCAGCGCCACCACCCCGATCGCCACCGCCGCCAGGATGACGCCGATGAAGCGGTCATCGGCCATGCGGGCGAAGTCGGCCACGCGGTAGAGCACCAGCATCCCCACCACGAAGGCGCAGACGATGCCGACGCCGCCGCCCTTCGGCGTGGGGCGGCTGTGCGCCTTGCGGTGGTCCGGGTGGTCGAGGATCGGCCGCGCGATCATCAGCCGCACCAGCAGCGCCGAGATGACGGCGAGGCCGGCGCCGAAGGCGAGGTGTTGCAGGAAGGCGTGGAGGGTCATTCAGGGTGCCCGGGCTGTCGCGGGGGGCCTCGTGCGGGCGGTGGAAGGCTGGGTCAAGGCCAGGGGAAAGAATTCCCCTGGACCCCTTCTTTTTTTTGATCCGTTTTCAGGCGCGCAGGCGGCCGGGGTCCAGCGTGGCGTAGATGTCGCCGGAATTGGCCGAATCGGGCAGCGCCTCCAGCCAGCGCGCCAGGGTGCCGGCATGCACCGGGCCGGGCAGCACGAAGGCGGCCTCCTCGCCCAGGCAGGCGTTGAAGTGGTAGTCGCCCAGACCTTCCAGCGCCTCCAGCGCCTCCAGCGCCACGCGCCGCTGGTGGGTGGTGAACTCGAAGGAGAGGCTGCGCACCGGCGCGGAGAGGCCAGCGAGCGCGCTGGCCTCGTAGCCCTCCACGTCGATCTTGATGAAGTGCGGCGTGCCATGCGCCGCGATCAGCGCGTCCAGCGTGGTGACGGGCAGGCTGATGGCGCCGTCCCACACCTGGCCCCGCCAGCCCTCCGCCCCCTCGGCGGCGGCGATGAAGGCTTCCGAGGCGGTGGCCACGGTGGGGTTGGCGCTGTTCAGGTGCAGCCGCCCGCTGCCCGGCTGGCTGCCCACCAGGGATTGCACCAGCGCCACCTTCCCGTCCCGCCCGAACAGGCGGCGCAGCAGGCGGGCCAGCCCCGGCTGCGGCTCCACCGCCACGGCGGCGGCGCCGAGCCGGCGGAAGCTCGCCGTGCGGTCGCCCACATGGGCGCCGATGTCGAAGCCCAGCTCCCCCGCGCCCAGGAAGCGGCCGAGGAAGCCGTCCAGCACCGCCGCCCGGCCGGGGGCGTAGTAGGTGCGCAGCGAGCGGCCGATGGCGCGCGCCCGGGGGGCCAGCGCGCTCATGCGGCGAAGACCAAGGCGGTGCCGCCGGCCAGGTCCGGCGGCACCATCAGCCCGCCCGGAACCGGGCGCAGCGCGTCGCCGGCGATGCGGCGGATGGCGGCGTTGCCGTCATCGGTGCGCAGCACGCAGCCGGCCAGGAAGGGCAGCGCCGGGGCCTTCACCCCTGGCAGCACCTGCCCCAGCGCCTCGGGCGGCAGGATGCGCAGCCGCCCCTGCGGCAGCGGCAGGGCATAGCCGCCGGCCGGGTCCGGCTCCAGCGGGTGGCCGGTGAGGCGCGAGAGGGCGGCGGCACTCACCGCCGGCACCTCCGCCACCAGGATGGCGGCCTCCAGCGCCACGGCGCGGTTGGGGTGTTCCAGCCAGCGCGGCTGCCAGAGCAGCTCCGGCGTCAGGTGCTGGATCAGTTGCAGCCGGCCTTCCGGCGCGTCCGGCAGCGGCAGGCGGGCGAAGCGGGCGCGCGGCCCCTCGGGGTCGTCCACCGGCCGCTCCAGATGCGCCACGCCGGGGATGTCGAGCCCCGCGCGGCGCAGGCGCTCCAGCTCGGCCTCCGCGTCCCCGATGCCGAAGGCGACGATGTGCATCCCGGTGTAGCGGGCCAGGAACGCGCCGATGCGGTTGTCGAACCGCTCTGGCTCCAGGATGGCCAGCAGCTCCAGATAGCCCTGGCGCAGCATGGCGCAGCGGTTGCCGGTGGCGAAGGGCTCCACCGGATCGCCCGGATGGCGGCGGCCGGATTGCCGCGCGACAGGGGTGAGGTGGAAGCCCAGCGCCTCATAGGCCGCCCAGAGCCCCGGGCCGTCGCGCGTGCAGACGCCGATGTGGTCGAGCGTCGCGGCGCCGGAGGGGGCACCAGAAGGGGCGCCGCTCATGCGGAAGGCGCCTGCTCGTATTTCGGCAGTCGCCAGGCCGCGGGCTCGGCGGCGGCCTCGTCGTACCAGCGGCGCATCAGGGGGTGGGCACGCACGGCCTGCACATAGGCGCGGCTGGTCTCGGAAAGCTCCGGCTCCCAGGTGAGGAAGCGGCAGGCGACGGGGGCGAACATCGCGTCCACCGCGCCGAACTTCTCGCCGAACAGGAAGGGCCCGCCCGAATCGAGCAGCGCCTCGCGCCAGATCGCCTCGATGCGGGCGATGTCGGCCAGCGCCTCGGGTGTCCGGCCCTGGCCGGGGAAGCGGTTGAGGATGCTCATCGGCATGGCCATGCGCAGGCCGCGGAAGCCGGCATGCATCTCGGCGGCGATGCTGCGGGCCTGGGCGCGCGCCGCGCGGTCGGCCGGCCAGAGGCCGGGCACCAGCTCGGCGCAGTACTCGACGATGGCCAGGCTTTCCCACACCCGGCAGCCGCGATGCTCCAGATAGGGCACCATCCCGGCGGGAGTGGCCTGCTTCACCGCCTCGGTGGCGCCGCCGGCGAGCGGGATCACCACCTCCGTCACGTCGAGCGCGGCCAGCCGCACGGCCAGCCAGCCGCGCAGCGACCAGGAGGAATACATCTTGGTGCCGATGACGAGACGGCCTTCCGCCATGAACCGCGCCCCTTGTTCTCTGGAAACCGGACGCAGCCTAGGCCGGGGCGGGGGCGCGGTGAAGCCGCCCCCGCGTCCGCGGGCTCAAGCCAGGGCGGCGGGGCCGCGGCAGACGAAGGCGAGCTTGTTGCCGTCCGGGTCCCGCGCATAGGCCCCGTAGAAATCGGGCGCATAGCGGGGGCGCAGCCCGGGCGCGCCCTCATCCGTGCCGCCCAGCGCCAGCGCCAGGCGGTGCAGCTCCCGCACCAGCGCCGTGCTGGGCGCGCGGAAGGCCAGCATGGCGCCGTTGCCCCGCGTGGCCGGGCCGCCATCGAAGGGCTTGCCGACATAGAGGAAGGGCGCGGCGGGGTCCCCTGGCACGGCCCAGGAGGCGCCGTCCTCCCCCGTCCAGCGCCGGGCATGGCCGAGCGGGGCCAGCAGCGCATCGTAGAAGCGCAGGGCGCGGGCGAGGTCGCTCGTCCCCAGCGTGGCGTAGTCCAACATCGGCCGGTCTCCCTGTCCGTGCATTCCTGGCCCCGCGGCGCGCCCGGCCCCTACTCGGCGGGCACGCCCTTCGAGGTGCTGTACTCGAAATGCAGCGCCTCGCCGGGGAAGATCCGCGGATGGATGGCATGCGCCGCCATCGCCGCCTCGGAGAAGCCCTGCAGGATCAGCTTCAGCTTGCCCGGATAGGTGGCGATGTCGCCGATGGCGTGGATGCCCGGGGTGCTGGTCTCCAGCGTCGCCGGGTTGACGGTGATGTGGCTGCGCTCCAGCCCGAGGCCCCACTCGGCGATCGGGCCGAGCTCCATGGAGAGGCCGAAGAAGGCCAGCAGGTGGTCCGCCGGCACCGCGCGCTCCTCGCCCTTCAGCGTGGCCAGCACCACCTCGGACAGCTCGCCGCCCGCGCCGCGCAGCCCGTGCAGCTGGTAGGGGATGGCGAGGTCGATCTCGCCGCGCGCGGCGGCGGCCTCCATCTGCGCCACGCTCTCCGGCGCGGCGCGGAACTTGGGGCGGCGGTGCACCACGGTCACGCGGGCGGCGATGTCCTTGAGGCTCAGCGCCCAGTCCACCGCCGAATCGCCGCCGCCGGCGATGACCACGCGCTTGCCGCGCAGCTCCTCGCGCCGGGCCACCATGTAGCGCACGGCACCGCTGGCCTCGTAGGCGGCCAGGTCGTTCAGCGGCGGGCGGTTGGGGCCGAAGGCGCCGGCGCCGGCGGCGATGATCACCGCGCGGGCGCGCACCACCTCGCCCTTGCTGGTGCGCAGCGCGAAGCCGCCCTCCTGCGGGGTCAGCGCCTCCACCCGGCGGCCCAGAAGGTGGATGGGGGAGAAGGGCGCCGCCTGCTCCTGCAGCCGCTCGATCAGCGCGCCGCCCGAGATGGCCGGGTGGGCCGGGATGTCGTAGATCGGCTTCTCCGGGTAGAGCGCGGCGCATTGCCCGCCGATCGCCTCCAGCGTGTCGATCACCACGCATTTCATCCGCAGCATGCCGCATTCGAACACCGCGAACAGCCCGGTCGGGCCGGCGCCGATGATGGCGACATCGGTCTCCACCGCGACATGGGGGGCGGCATCATGGGGCGTGGCGTCGGCCATGGGGCGTGATCTCCGCAGAGGGGGCGGGCAGGCATAGAGGCTTTGCCGCCAGGGGGCAAAGGGCAGGAAGGCAAAGGGCGGGGGGGGGGCAAAGGATGCATCCCGCGTGCACGGCCCTGTTGTGCGGCGCACCCCGGCGCGGGCACATTGCCTGCCGGAACACCCGAGACCATGCCCGAGACACTGACCCTCCGCCTGCCCGACCTCGCCGCCACCGAGGCGCTCGCCGCCCGCGCCGCCGCCCTGGCCCGGCCGGGCGACGCGCTGCTGCTGGAAGGGCCGCTCGGCGCCGGCAAGTCGGCCTTCTGCCGCGCCTTCCTGCGCGCCGCGGCGGGCGACCCGGCGCTGGAGGTGCCCTCCCCCAGCTTCACCCTGGTGCAGGGCTACGAACTGCCGCACGGCCCGGCGCATCACTACGACCTCTACCGCCTCTCCGGCCCCGAGGAGCTGGAGGAGCTGGGATGGGAGGAGGCGCGCGAGGGCATCGTGCTGGTGGAATGGCCGGACCGGCTGGGCTGGCTGATGCCGGAGGACGCGCTGCGCATCGCCCTCGCTCCGCTGGAAGGGGGCGATGCGCGCGCGGCGCGGCTCTTTGGCTGGGGCGCGCGGCTGGCCGGGCTGGCCGGCTGAGCGGGCGGGGCATGGGCACGGCGCCGCACCGCCCCTGGCCACCGCCGCCTCTGGCCACCTCCTCCGGCCGTGCCGCAACCGAGACGGGCGCAATCGGCGCTTGGCAAGCGGCGCCGGCTGCGTCACCACCTGCCCCGACATGACCCCCGTGGATTCCTTCCTCGCCGCCCAGGGCTACGCGCAGGCCGAACGCCTGGCGCTGCCGCAGGATGCCGGCCACCGCCGCTACACCCGCCTGCGCGGCGGGCCGCGCCCCGCCCTGCTGATGGACTGTGCCGACGCCCCGCGCGTCGGGCTGACGCCGGAGGAGGATCTGCTGCCCTTCCTGCGGCTGGCGCGGCACATCGGCGGCATCGGCCTCTCCGCGCCCGCGGTGCTGGCCGAGGACACGGCGCATGGCCTGCTGCTGGTGGAGGACCTGGGCGAGGACACCCACGCCGCCCTGCTCGACCGCGGCGCCGACCCGCTGCCCCTCTACGCCGAGGCGGCCGAGGCGCTGGCCGCCCTGCACGCCGCCCCGCCGCCGCCCGGCCTGCCGCTTTGGGAGACGGAGCGGATGGCCGCCACCGCCGCCGCCACCTTCCTCGACTGGTGGTGGCCCGCCACCTTCGGCGCGGCGCCCGCCGGTGCGGTGCGCGCCGAGTTCGCCGCCGCGCTGCGCGCCATGCTGGCCCCTTTCGCCGGCGCCGGCTGCCTGGTGCACCGCGACTACTTCCCCGCCAACCTGATGCGCCTGGAAGACCGCGACGGCCCGCGCCGCACCGGCATCCTCGATTTCCAGGACGCGGCGCTCGGCCACCCGGCCTACGACCTCGTCAGCCTCGTCGAGGACGCCCGGCGGGACGTGGCGCCGGCGGTGCGGGAGGCCACGCTGGCCCGCTACCTGGCGCTGCGGCCGGAGCTGGAGGCGGCGGATTTCCACGCCGCCCTGGCGGCGATGGCGGCGCAGCGCCACCTGCGGGTGGCCGCCCTCTGGGTGCGGCTCGACCGGCGCGACGGCAAGCCGCGCTACCTGGCGCACGGGCCGCGCTGCTGGGCGCTGCTGGCGCGCGCGCTGCGCCACCCCGCCACCGCCCCCCTCGCCCGCTTCCTCGACCGGCACGTGCCGCCCGCGCTCCGGCGCAACCCGGACGCAACGCCCGCCAGCCCCACCAAGGACCCCGCCGCGTGATCACCCTGAACTCCGCCATGGTGCTGGCGGCCGGCCTCGGCACCCGCATGCGGCCGCTGACCGAGGCGACGCCGAAGCCGCTGCTGAAGCTGGCCGGCCGCACCCTGCTCGACCACGCGCTGGACCGCATCGACGCCGCCGGCATCGGCACGGTGGTGGTCAATGCCCACTGGTTCCCCGAGCAGGTGGAGGCGGTCTGCGCCGCCCGGCCCAACCCGCCGCGCGTGCTGCGCGAGGAGCCGATCCAGGAGACCGGCGGCGGCATGCGCGACGCCCTGCCGCATCTGGGCGGCGCGCCCTTCCTGGCGGTGAATGGCGACGCCTTCTGGCTGGACGGCCCGACGCCCACCATCGAGCGCCTGGCCGCCACCTTCCGCGCCGGGGAGATGGACGCGCTGCTGCTGCTGGTGCGCGCCGCCACGGTGGAGGGCGAGGTGGGCCGCGGCGACTTCCTGCTCGACCCGCTCGGCCGGGTGCGGCTGCCGAAGGAGCGCGAGATCTCGCCCTATGTCTATGCGGGGGTGCAGATCGTGCATCCGCGCCTGCTGGAGGGCGCGCCGGAGGGGCCGTTCGGCACCATGCTGCTGTGGAAGCGCGCCATCGAGGCGGGACGGCTGTTCGGGCTGGTGCATGACGGGGCGTGGTTCCACCTCTCCCGCCCGATCGACCTGCGCAAGGCGGAGACGGCGCTGGCGACGGGGTTGCAGCGGGTGCTGTTCTGAGCGCCGGCCCGGCGCGGCTTCCCCGCCCGGGCGGCTACTCCGCGCAGGCCAGCAGCGGGCCGAGCTGCCCCATGCGGCGGCGCACCGTGGCGGCCCGCTCGCGCAGGTAGGGCGTGGGCGCCGCCGCCGACCATTGCAGCGGCGCGGGCAGCACCACCGCCAGCTGCGCCGCCTGCTGCGCCGTGAGATCGGCGGCGGGGCGGTTGAAGAAGGCGCGCGCCGCGGCCTCGGCGCCATACACGCCGGGGCCGAACTCGACGATGTTGAGATACACCTCCAGCACCCGCCGCTTCGGCCAGAGCAGCGCCACCTGCGGCGTCAGCCAGGCCTCCAGCACCTTGCGCAAGGGGTCGCGCCCCGGCCAGAGGAACAGGTTCTTCGCCACCTGCATGGTGATGGTGCTGGCGCCGCGCGGCCGCTCCCCCTCCAGCGCCGCCGCCACCTGGCCGCGCAGCGCGTCGAAATCGAAGCCCAGCATCTGCTCGCAGAACAGGTTGTCCTCGGCGGCGATGACGGCGCGCGGCAGGGCGCGGTCGATCCGCCCGTAATCCACCCAGTCCTTCGCCAGGCCGTGGCCCTGCACGGCGCGGATCAGCATCAGCGGCGTCGCCGGCGGCGGCACGAAGCGGAACAGCAGGATCAGCAGCGGCGGGCCGAGCAGCAGCAGCAGCGCCGCGCGGAGCAGCCAGCGGCGCCATCCTCCGCGCCCGGCGCCGCGCATGCCGCTCAGCGCCCGCAGGCGCCGGCCCGGTCGCGGTGCGACCAGGGATAGGTGAAGCGCCCGGCCCAGGCGCCGGCCTTCTCCGCCTTGGCCGCCGCCTCCTCCTCCGCGTAGCGGCCCTTGGAGTAGCGCGTGCAGTCGAAGGCATAGCCGGAGCGCACCATGGCGGCGTTCAGGTCGATCTCCCGCCCGCCCTGCGACACGGTGCAGACGGCCACGCTGCGGCCATAGGTCGAGCTGCCATCCGGCGTGCAGGTGATGTCGCGCCCGTCGATCAACGCCGCCAGCTGGTCACGCGCCGCGCGGCCGCAGGCGTAGCGGCCGCCGGGGCGGTTGCATTGCTGGTCGCCCTCCAGCGCGTCGATCCCCTGCATGCGGACGCGGATGCCGGCGATGTCGAGCGTGTCGCCATCGAGCACCCGGGCCTGGCCGGAAAAGGGTGCGGTGGGCAGCTCCGCCTCGCCGCGCGGTGCGCGGCGGCGCGGCGCCTCCTCCTCCTGCGTGGTGACGACGCGCCACAGCGCGCGGCCGAGGCGCATCCAGTCCGCCTCGGTGATCTGCGAGGCGCCGAGCAGGCCGGCGATGGCGGCGGCGAGCGCCACCCAGGGGGCCGCGGTGCGGCGTTGGCGACTCATCGGCCGGCATCCAGCGGAAGCGTGGTCATGCCGCATGCCCTATCGGGCCGGCCGCCGGATGAAAAGGGGTTCAGGCGACGGGCGGCAGGTTGATGGGCGGACGCTCGGGAATCTCGCAGGGCTCCTCCGCCGACGCCTCGCCCTTCTCCGCCCGCTCGGCGGCCACCTCTGCCGCCGCGGCGGCCTCCGGCGCGGTGGGCGGGCGGCCGCGCGCGTGCCAGGCCTCGGCGTCGCGGCGGATGGCGTAGGCCTTGGTGAACTCCGCCCCAAGCAGGAAGATCTGCGCCGAATAGTAGATCCACAGCAGCACGATCACCGCCGAGCCGGCCGCGCCATAGGTGGAGCCGATGGCGCTGCTGCCGAGGTAGAGACCGATCAGCGTCTTGCCGACGTTGAACAGCAGGGTGGTGACGACGGCGCCCACCAGCACGTCGCGCCATTCCAGCCGGCGGTCGGGCAGGAACTTGTAGATGGCGGCGAACAGCGCGCAGATCAGCGCGAAGGAGATGACGGCGTTGGCCAGCCGCACCAGCACCGCCACCGCCGGCAGGCTCTGGTCCAGCAGGCTGCCCAGCGCCGTCAGCGCGGCGCTGACCACCAGCGAGACCATCAGCAGGAAGCCCAGCGTCGCCACCAGCCCGAGGCTCGCCGCGCGCGCCCGCAGCAGGCGGGAGACGGTGTCGCCCTTCAGCTCGGCGCGCCAGATCATGTTGAGGCTGGCCTGGATCTCGCCGAACACGCCGCTGGCGGTGATGAACAGCGTCAGCACGCCGAACACGCTGGCCAGCATGCCGGAGGTGGGATTGGAGGCGCTGAGGATGATGCTCTGCACCATCTCCGCGCCGCCCGGCCCCATCAGCCCCTGCAGCTGCGCGACGATGGCGCCGCGCGCCGCATCCTCGCCAAAGGCGAGGCCGGCGATGGCAATGGCGATGAGCAGCACCGGCGCCAGCGAGGTGACGGTGTAGAAGGCAATGGCCGCGCCACGGCTCAGTGCCTCGTCCTCGATGAATCCCAGCACGCTCTGCCGCGCCAGCCACCAGGCCTTGCGCATCATCCCGCCCCTCCCCTGGAACCCACTGGCCAAGGAACGGCTCCGGCCAAGGCGGGGTTGCCGGCAGGAGAGCCTTGGCCGGTCCGCGTGGCGCTTTCGCCACACCTCTCCGGGTGCCACCGCCCGGCGGCTACCGGGCCGGGGTGGTCCTGCCCTCAGTCACGCCGGATCCTGGCCCGCCAGGCCATGGCGCGGCGCAGCCAGGTGGGTCTGCCGGCCACCGCGGCGGGCTCCGGGCCGGAGGAGGCCGGGCCGGACGGGGATGGGCCGGGGCGTGGGGCGGCGGCCGGCGGGGTGTCGGGCGGGTCTCCGTCCGCAGGAGCAGCGGCAGGCCCGGGAGCGGAGGGCGCCGCAGCTGAAGACGCCGGAGCTGAAGACGCCGGGGCCGAGGACACCGGAGCCGAGGACGCCGGGGCGGCGGGGGCCGTGGCAGGCGCCGGCGGGCCGGAGGCGGGCGGCTCGGCCCGCCCCCCCGTCGCCTTGGCCTCCGTCACCCTGGCCTCGATCACCCTGGGCGCGGGCACCGGCGCGGCCGGCGCCGGGCGGGCGGGCTGCCGCGCCAGGTGCAGCGGCGGCGCGTTCCCCTGCTTGTCCTCGCCCATGTAGAGGGTGATGTGCGGGAAGGGGATCTCGATGCCCCGCGCGTCGAACACCTCCTTCAGGATCTCGTTGTAGGCACGGCCCGCGCCCCAGTGCTTGCCGGCGACGGTCTTGATGCGGGCGCGCACCATCACCGCCGAATCGGCGAAGGCGGTGACGCCCTGCATGTCCAGCGGGCCGATGATGGAGGGGCCGTGCTCGGTCTTCTGCAGCCGCTCGAAGGCCTCCTGCATGGCCGCCTTCACCTCCGGGATGCTCTCGCGGTAGGCGACGCCGATCTCGGCCACGTGGAAGGCGAAGTCCTTCATCATGTTGGAGACGGTGTCGACCGAGGAGAAGGGCACGAGGTGCAGCGTGCCGTTCAGGTCGCGGATCGAGAGGGAGCGGATGGTCAGCTTCTCCACCACGCCCGAGACGCCGCCGGCGGCCACCACGTCGCCCTCGTTCATGGCGTTCTCGAACTGGATGAAGGCGCCGGTGATGATGTCCTGAACCAGCTTCTGCGCGCCGAAGCCGATGGCCAGGCCGATGACGCCGGCACCCGCCAGCAGTGGGCCGATGTTCACCCCCAGCTCGCTCAGCGCCAGCATCGCCACCAGGATGACCAGCGCCACCGTGGCGGCGTTGCGGAACAGCGACAGCAGGGTGCGCTCCCGCGGGGTCGGCACCGTGCCGTAGTTGGGGTTGAGCCGGTACTCCACCCAGGAGGAGAGCGCGACATAGACCGCCATGCCCACCAGCACGATCAGCGAGGCGGAGACGAGGGCGGCGACGAAGCGGCGGCCAGCCTCGGTGGAGAGCCAGCCCAGCACGTCCAGCACGCCCCAGGCCTGCGCCACCGCCAGCAGGATGGCCACGCCGACGAGGCCGCGCACCACCCGCAGGATGGCGGGGATGAAGGTGTTCAGCCGGCGCTGCAGCAGCGGCAGGCGCTCCTGCACCGTCTCCGGCACATGCACGCCGCCAGCGAAGAGGCGGCGCGTCAGGTGCAGCACCACCGCGCCCGCCACCACCGCCGCCACCGACTGCCAGGTGGCGGAGAGCATGAAGCCCAGCGCATGGCGCGGATTGGCGACCCAGGCCAGGAACAGCGCCAGCAGGTAGAGGATGGCCAGCACGTGCCAGGCATGGCCGAGCGCCGTCCAGCCGCGGCCGAAGGCGCGCAGCCCCCGCACATCCTGCCGCTGCGCGATCCAGCGCTGCCCGGCGCGGCGGTGCCGCAGCACGGCGAAGATGCCCATCAGCAGCGCCGCCAGCATCACCACCAGCCGCAGCGACTGCGCGGCGGCAACCGAGGCGTTGCTGTTCAGCAGCGGCGCCAGCAGCATGAAGGTGTAGCCGATCAGCGAGGCGGCGCGGCTGAGCCAGAAGGACCAGGCGCGGGCGCCCTCGTCGCCCAGCGGCAGCAGGCGCAGCGCCGGGTAGCGCGGCATCAGCGCCGCGCGCACCAGCGCCTTGCCGCCCTCGACCACCAGGAAGGCGTTGAGCAGCAGCGTCTGCTGCACGGCGATGACGCCGGTGGTGCCGTAGTTCAGCGCGAAGAGGTAGCCGGCGCCCCAGGCCAGCAGCACCGTCATCGCCTCCACCAGCAGGGCGCTGAGCAGGATGGCGGCGCGCACCAGCGGGCTGCGCCCGGCGGCGCGGCGGGCGATGCCGGCCAGCAGCGGCGCCGCCAGCAGCCGCAGCGCGTAGAAGCCGCCCAGCACCACCGCCACCAACAGCAGCAGGGTGGCGGCGCCGCTCCACAGCACCGCGCGGTCCGCCTCCGCCAGCTCCCCGACCAGCTGCCTGAAGCCGCGCGCCAGGGAGACGGTGTGCTGCACCAGCCCGGCCGCCTGCTCCGCGACGTCGCGCGAGTATTCGGCGAGCTGGCGGGCGAAGGTGGGCTCCGGCTCCGGGGCGAGCAGGGCGGGCATCTCCGGCGTGGCGCTGCCCGTCGTGGCGCCGGCCGCGCGCAGCCGGGCGATCAGCGCGGCGCGGCTGGCGTCGTCCTCCAGCAGCCTGGCCAGCGCCTCGGGCGAAAGCTCCGCCGCCGTGCCGGCGGGGGGTGGGCTTGCCGTCTGGGCGCGGAGCGGGCCGAGGCCCAGCCAAAGGCCAAGCAGGACGAGGAGGAACAATCGCATCGGGCGGGGATATCTCCGGTCGGAGGCGGGAAAGGGACCGCCATCCTAGGAACCGGGTCCGCCAAGTCCACCCGCAGGCCGATCAGAGCCTCATGAGGTGCCTTGCCTGCGGTTGACCGCAACGCCCACGCATGGGGCCCCTTCGCCGCGATTCCAGGACTTTGGCGGCTGGCGCGGACTCATTCCCGGATCGTCTGGTCGAGCAGGCAGAACATCAGCTCGTGCTTGTTGTGGGCGCCGTGGAAGAGCTGCGCGCCGGGGATGGCGGCGAACTCGGCCGCCGTGTCGTGGTCCGTCCCGCCCTGGAACTTCAGGGTGCAGACGAAGTGCCGCGCCGCCCCGGCCGCCATCCAGCGCCGCACCAGCTGCAGCAGCCGGGCGGGGTAGCAGATGATGTCGCTGAACAGCCAGTCCACCGGCGGGTGCTTCTCCGGCTCCAGGCCGAAGGCGCTCTCGGTGCGGATCGTCACATTGGGCAGCGCCGCCACCGCCGGGTCCATCTGCGCCTTGTCCACCGCGATGACCGGCCCGCCGAGTTGCGCCAGCGCCCAGCTCCAGCCGCCCGGCGCGGCGCCGAGGTCGAGGCTGGTCTCGTCCGGGCCGGGCCAGCGGCCGATGCGCGTCAGTGCCTCCCACAGCTTGAGGTAGGCGCGGGAGGGTGGCCCCGCGCGGTCCTCCTCGAAGCGCACGGCGCCGCCGAGGAAGGGGCTGGTCTTGGTCGGGCTGGCCAGCATCCGCTCCGGCGAGAGCAGCGTCCAGGCGCCGAGATGGCCGGTGGGCGCGGGCTCGGGGAAGCGCAGCGCGCGCCCCTTCACCGGCGGCAGCGCCGCCTCGATCAGCGCCGCGCGGCGGTGGTGCAGCACCGGCAGCAGCGACCAGTTGCGCTGGATGGCGCGCAGCGCCGCGGCACCTCCCTTGATGGAGGGGATCTCGATCTCGCGCGGGTCGGTCCAGACGTCGAGCGCCCAGGCGGCACCCACGGGCGGCGCCCCGGAGAGCGCCAGCGGGCCGTGCCAGCGGTCGATGGCGACGCCGGCGCGGCGCAGCTCCTCCTCCAGTTCCGGCTCGAAGCCTTCGGCGGCGAGATAGGCGCTCTGAATGCTCATGCCGCGGGCCTCCGCAGCGCGGCCAGCGCCAGCAGCAGCCAGCCCAGCATCAGCAGCGTGCCGCCCTGCGGCGCGACGCCGAGCGACTCGCCGCGCAGCACCAGCCACCAGACGGCGCCGCAGAAGCCGAGCGAACCCAGCGCGAAGCAGCCGCCTGCCAGGTGCGCCAGCCGGGCGCCGGGCCGGCGCTCGGCCAGCAGGCCCACGGCCAGCAGCGCCAGGGCGTGCCAGCCCTGCATGGTGAGCGCGCTCTGCACGCGGCGGTGATCCGCCTCGTCCAGCACCAGCCCGTGCGCGGCCCAGGCGGAGAGCGCCACCGCCAGCAGGCCGGACAGGGCGCCAAGGACGAGCCAGAGGCGGGGCATCAGCAGGGCTCCTCGGAGATCGGGGGGCGGGGTATAGCCCGGCCGGCGCCGGATGGCAGGGCCAGGCCGCGCGGCAGGGTGGACCAGTCCGGCACCCAGCCCTGCGGCGCGCGGCGGAACAGCGGGGTGGCGAAGGCGGCGGCCACCGGCAGCGCCGCCGGCCAGTCCGGCACCCAGCGGTCGCCCTGCGCCAGGGCGACGCACAGCGCCACCGGCTCCACCCCCGCCAGCCGCAGCAAGGCGAGGCCGGCCAGCGCCGAGCTGCCGGTGCTGATGACATCGTCCACCAGCAGCACGCGGCGGCCGGCGAGGCGCGGCAGCAGGCGCGGGTCCAGCCACATCCGCCGCGCATCCGGCGCGGTGGAGGAGGAGGTCGGCACGGAGAGCGCCGGGTCGTACCACTTCTTGCGGGAATAGCCGGGCGCCACCCAGTTGGGGTGGCCCAGCGCCTCGGCCACCGGGCCGCCGAACACATGGCCCAGCGTCGGCAGCCCCACCACCACCTCGGCGCCGAAGGGGCGGGCGGCCTCGGCCATCCAGCCGCAGAGCGCGCGCTGCACGGCGAAGCCCGCCTGGTTGCCGATCAGCCCGGTGACGGCGATGGCGCCATAGTCGCGCAGCGGCAGCACCAGCGCCCGGCCGTCCGGCATCGGCGCCGGGTAGTGCTCCGCATGGGCGGCGGCCGGGCGGGGCGCCGGGATCAGCTCTTGCCAGAATTCCATGACCGGCCCCGATGCCACGCCGCGCCGCGCCGCGCCAGCACCCTCACGCACGCTGTGCATGGCGCCGCCCCCCCGCGCCGCGCTAGAAGGCGTCCATCGCAGGAGGTCCTTCACCATGCTGTCACGCCGTTCCTTGCTGCTCGCCTCGGGCGCCGCCGCCATGGCGCCCGCCGCCCTTCCCTTCGCGGGCAGCCCCGCCGCGGCGCAGACGCCGCCCGGCGTGCTCGTCTTCGCCAAGCAGATCGACGACATCATCTCGCTCGATCCGCACGAGGCCTTCGAGTACACGGCCTCGGAGCTGGCCGGGAACGTCTACCAGAAGCTGGTGACGACGCCGAATTCCAACCCCTCGCAGATCGAGGGCGAGCTGGCGGAGAAGTGGGAGGTCTCGGGCGACAGCAAGACCTTCACCTTCACCCTGAAGGACGGCCCGAAATTCGCCTCCGGCAAGCCGGTGACGGCGGAGGACGTGGCCTTCTCGCTCACCCGCGCCGTGGTGATGAACAAGTCCCCCGCCTTCATCATCAACCAGTTCGGCTTCAACAAGGACAATGTGGGCGAGCGCATCCGCGCCACCGGCCCGCGCACCCTGGTGCTGCAGACGGCCGAATCCACCGCCCCCTCCTTCCTGCTCTACTGCCTCTCGGCCGCCGTCGGCTCGGTGGTGGAGAAGGCCGCCGTCATGGCCAAGGCCCAGGGCGATGACTGGGGCAATGGCTGGCTGAAGCAGAACAGCGCCGGCTCCGGCAGCTACGCCGTGCGCCAGTGGCGCGCCAGCGAGAGCGTGGTGCTGGAGGCCAACCCGCACAGCAACGTGGCCCCGCAGATCAAGCGCATCATCATGCGCCACATCGCCGACCCCTCGGCGCAGCTGCTCGGCCTGACCAAGGGCGACTACGACATCGCCCGCAACCTCGGCGCCGACCAGATCCGCCAGCTCGAGGGGGATTCGCGCTACACCGTGCAGTCCGCCCGCAAGGCGAGCGTGATGTATCTCAGCCTCAACCAGAAGAACGCCAACCTGGCCAAGCCCGAGGTGCGGCAGGCCATCAAGCTGGCGCTGGACTACGAGGGCATCCAGAAGGCCATCGTGCCCACCACCTACGCGGTGCACCAGTCCTTCCTGCCGGCCGGCCTGCCCGGCGCGCTGACCGAGCACCCCTTCAAGCGCAACGTGGCCGAGGCCAAGGCGCTGCTGGCCAAGGCCGGGCTGGCCGAGGGCTTCGAGCTGGGCTTCGACTATTCCTCCGCCGCGCCCTTCTCCGACATCGCCCAGGCGGTGCAGGCCAACCTGGCCGAGATCGGCATCCGGCTGCGGATGCTGCCGGGCGAGCAGCGCGCCGTCATCACCAAGACCCGCGCCCGTACGCACGACATCGCCATGGTCCGCTGGGGCTCCGACTATTTCGACCCGCACAGCAACGCCGAAGCCTTCAGCATCAACACCGACAACAGCGACGATGCGCGCAACCGGACGCTGGCCTGGCGCGCGAGCTGGCTGATCCCCGAGCTGTCCGCCCGCACCGTGGCGGCGCTGAAGGAGACGGACGCCGCCAAGCGCACCGCGCTCTACGAGGCGCTGCAGCGCGACCACCAGCAGCAGTCGCCCTTCGTCATCATGCTGCAGGACATCGAGATCTCGGTCTCACGCGCCGGCGTGAAGGGCTTCGACATGGGCCCGATGAACGACCGGCACTCCTACACCAACATCACCAAGGCATGACGCGACACGACACCACCCGGGCGGCTTCCACGCCGCCCGGCGCATCGCCTGCCGCGCCGGCCGGACCGCCGGCCGCCGCGCGCATCCGCCCCTCGGCCGCGCGGCTGCGGCTGCAGGCGCTCTCGGCCACCGCGGTCAGCGTGCCCATCACGCTCTTCGGCCTCGCCCTCGTCACCTTCCTGATCGGCCGCGTGGTGCCGATCGACCCGGTGCTCGCCATCGTCGGCGACCGCGCGCCGATGGAGGTGGTGGAGCGCACCCGGCTGGAGCTGGGGCTGGACCAGCCGCTCTACATCCAGTTCTGGAAGTATCTCGGGCAGATCGTCAGCGGCGACCTCGGCCGCTCGGTGATGACCTCGAACCCGGTCACGCAGGACATCGCCCGCTTCTTCCCCGCCACGCTGGAGCTGGCGACCGTCGCCATCATCGTCGCCGTGCTGGTCGGCGTGCCGCTCGGCGTCTGGGCCGCCACGCGGCAGGGAAGCTGGATCGACCAGGGGGTGCGGCTGTTCTGCCTGGCCGGCCACTCGCTCCCCGTTTTCGTGCTGGGGCTGCTCTCGCTGCTGCTGTTCTACGCCACGCTGGAGATCGCCCCCGGCCCCGGCCGGCAGGGCATCTATTTCGAGGGCATGATCGACGAGCGCACCGGCATCCTGACGCTCGACACGCTGCTGGCCGGCGACATCCCCGCCTTCCGGGACGCGCTGTGGCACCTGGCGCAGCCCGCCGGGGTGCTGGCCTTCTTCAGCCTCGCCTACATCGCGCGGATGACGCGCGCCTTCATGCTGGCCGAGCTGAAGAGCGAGTACGTCACCACCGCGCGCGCCAAGGGGCTGTCGCGCGGGCGCATCGTCTGGGGCCATGCCTTCCGCAACATCGCCGTGCCGCTCGTCACCGTGCTGGCCATGACCTATGCCGGGCTGCTGGAAGGCGCGGTGCTCACCGAGACGATCTTCGCCTGGCCCGGCCTCGGGCAATACCTCACCGTCTCGCTGCTGAACGCCGACATGAACGCAGTGCTCGGCGCCACGCTGGTGGTCGGCCTGATCTATGTGGCGCTGAACCTGCTGGCCGACCTGCTCTACCGCCTGCTGGACCCGAGGGTGCGCTGAGATGAGCGGAACCACACAACCCGCCGGCAGCCGGCGCGACTGGCTGCTCTCCGACACGCCCTCCTCCCGCGCCCAGGCGCGCTGGGGGCGGCGCTACCAGCTCTGGCTCGCCTTCCGCCGCAACCCGCTGGCGGTGGCCGGCCTCGCCGTGGTGCTGGCCATGCTGGTGCTGGCCATCGCCGCCCCCCTGCTCGCCACCCACGACCCCGGCGCGCAGAGCCTGGCCAACCGCCTGCAGCCGCCCTCCGCCGAACACTGGCTGGGCACGGACGAGCTGGGGCGCGACACCTGGTCTCGGCTGCTCTATGGCGGGCGCGTCACGCTCGGCATGGTGGTGGCCGTCGTCATCCTGGTGGCGCCGCTCGGCCTCGTGGTGGGCTGCGTCGCCGGCTATGCGGGCGGGCTGCTGGACAAGGTGCTGATGCGGGTGACGGACGTGTTCCTCGCCTTCCCGCGCCTGATCCTGGCGCTGGCCTTCGTCGCCGCCATGCGGCCGGGGGTGGAGAGCGCCGTTATCGCTATCGCGCTCACCGCCTGGCCGCCCTATGCGCGGCTGGCGCGCGCCGAGACGCTGACCATCCGCAACACCGACTACATCGCCGCCGTGCAGATGACCGGCGCCTCGCCCTGGCGCATCATCTGGAAGCACGTGGCGCCGATGTGCCTGCCCTCGCTCACCGTGCGCGTGACGCTCGACATGTCGTCGATCATCCTCACCGCCGCGGGGCTCGGCTTCCTGGGCCTCGGCGCGCAGCCGCCGATCCCCGAATGGGGCACGATGATCGCCACCGCCCGGCGCTTCATCCTGGAGCAGTGGTGGGTGCCGGTGATCCCGGGGCTCGCCATCTTCACCGCCTCCCTCGCCTTCAACCTCCTGGGCGACGGGCTGCGCGACGTGCTGGACCCGAAGCAGCGGTGAGCGGCATGAACAACGGCAACCTCGTCGAGATCCGCGACCTGCGTGTGGATTTCCCCAACCCGCAGGGCTTCACGCCGGCGGTGCGCGGCATTTCCTTCAGCATGGGGCGCGAGAAGCTCGGCATCGTCGGCGAGAGCGGCTCGGGCAAGTCGGTCACGGGGCGGGCGCTGATGCGGCTGCTGCCGGAGGCCGCCCGTGTGCGGGCCGGCGCGCTGCGCTTCGACGGCACCGACATCCTCGCCGCAAGCGAGCGGCAGATGCGCTCCTTACGCGGCGGCCGCATCGGGCTGATCATGCAGGACCCGAAATACTCGCTGAACCCGGTGATGACGGTGGGCGCGCAGATCGCCGAGGCCTGGCGCGCGCACAACAAGGGCGGCAAGCGCGAGGCCCGCGACGCGGCGCTGACCCTGCTGGAACAGGTGAAGATCCGCGACCCCGGCCGGGTGCTGGACAGCTACCCGCACGAGGTCTCGGGCGGCATGGGCCAGCGGGTGATGATCGCCATGATGCTCGCCCCCAACCCGGACCTGCTGATCGCCGACGAGCCGACCAGCGCGCTCGACGCCTCCGTGCAGGCCGAGATCCTCAAGCTGATCGAGGATCTCGTCTCGGCGCGCGGCATGGGGCTGATGCTGATCAGCCACGACCTGCCGCTGGTCGGCCGCTTCTGCGACCGGGTGGTGGTGATGTATGCCGGCCAGGTGATGGAGGAGCTGCCGGCGCGCGACCTGCACCGCGCGCAGCACGCCTACACGCGCGGCCTGCTGGACTGCATGCCGAGCCTGAGCCAGAAGCGCGACCGCCTGCCGGTGCTGACGCGCGACGCCGCCTGGCTGGAGAAGCGCGCATGAGCGGAACCCCCATGATCGAGGCGGCCGGCCTCGACGTGCATTTCGGCAGCAACCACGTGGTGCGCGACATCGCCTTCCGGGTGGCGCCGGGCGAGACCTACGGGCTGGTGGGGGAGAGCGGCTCCGGCAAGTCCACCGTGCTGCGCACCATCGCCGGGCTGGTCACGGGGTGGGACGGCACGCTGCGCGTGGCCGGGCAGCAGCTCGGGCCGCGGCGGGACCGCGCCTTCTTCCGCCGCGTGCAGATGGTGTTCCAGGACCCCTACGGCTCGCTGCACCCACGCCAGACGGTGGACCGCATCCTGGCCGAGCCGCTGGAGGTGCATGGCATCGAGGGCGCCGAGGCGCGCATCGCCCGCGCGCTGGAGGAGGTGGCGCTGCCCCGCGCGGCGCGCTTCCGCTACCCGCACCAGCTCTCGGGCGGGCAGCGCCAGCGCGTCGCCATCGCCCGCGCGCTGATCGCCGACCCCTCGGTGCTGCTGCTCGACGAGCCGACCAGCGCGCTCGACGTCTCGGTGCAGGCGGAGGTGCTGAACCTGCTGGCCGATTTGCGGGTGGCGCGGCAGCTCACCTGCATCCTCGTCTCGCACAACCTGGCGGTCATCGGCCATCTCTGCGGGCGGCTGGCGGTGATGCAGCATGGCCGCATCGTCGAGGAGCTGACCGAGGCGCAGCTGCGGGCGGGCGAGGCGCAGCACCCGCACACGCGCGACCTCATCGCCCTCTCCCACGAGCTGGAAGGCTGACCAGGCGGGAGGGGCGCCGCCCCTCCCGGACCTGCCCCCCACGCACCGTCCCTGCGCGCATATTCAGGGTGGCCCTCTCCCCGGCATGGCGGCAGACTGCGAACTGTCGACGATTCGGCGCACCAGACGCCGAACCAGGGGAATACGATCCATGCTGCTGCCACGCCGCGCCCTGCTGGGCGCCGCCACCGCCCTCGCCCCTTCGGCCCTGATCCGGCCGGCCCGCGCCCAGGACAACTACCCGAGCCGGGCCATGACCATGCTGGTGGGCTTCGCCCCCGGCGGCGGCACGGACATCATCGCCCGCCTGCTCGGCCCCTCGCTGCACGCCGAGCTGGGCCAGCCCGTCACCATCGAGAACCGCCCCGGCGCCAGCGGCACCGTGGCCGCCGCCGCCGCCTCCCGCGCCCGGCCGGATGGCTACACCCTGCTGATGGGCACCGTCTCCACCCAGTCCGTCGTCGGGCCGCTGATGCGCACCCCGCCCTACGACCAGGACCGCGACTTCACCCCCATCGCCCTGGCCGGCACCGTGCCGCTGGTGGTGGTGGTGCCCGCCAACGCGCCCTACAAGGACATGAAGGGGCTGATCGAGTTCGCCCGCGCCAATCCGGGCAAGCTGAACTACGCCTCCTCCGGCGTCGCCACGCAGCAGCACCTGGCGGCGGAGATGCTGTGCCAGACGGCCGGCATCCAGATGACCCATGTGCCCTACCGCGGCACCGGGCAGGTGGTGAACGACCTGATCGCCGGCACGCTGGACCTCGCCATCGACACCATGCCGACGCACCTGCCGCATATCCGCAGCGGCACGACGCGGGCGCTGGCCACCACCCTGCCGCAGCGCGTGGCCGCCCTGCCCGAGGTGCCGACCGTGGCCGAGAGCGGCTTCCCCGGCTTCGAGATCAATGTCTGGTACATGCTGCTGGGCCCGGCCGGGCTGCCGGAGCCGGTGGTGCGGCGCTGGTCGGCGGCGATGAACAAGGCGCTCTCCGACCCGGAGATCCGCGGCAAGCTGGAGGCGGCCGGCTTCATCCCCGGCGGCGGCTCGGCCGCGGATGCCGTGGCCCTGGTGCGGCGCGATGCGGAGCGCTACGGCGCGCTGGTGCGCAAGGCTGACATCCGCATCGAGTAGCGCCTACCCCGCCAGCGCCGCGCGGCCATGCGGCGCGGCGAGGTCCTGCGCCGGCCCGACCGGCACGATGCCGGTCGGGTTGATGCTGCGGTGGCTCTCGTAATAGTGCCGCTGCATGTGCCGGAAGTCGCAGGTCTCGCCGAAGCCCGGCGCCTGGAACAGGTCGCGCAGATAGGGGAACAGCGCCGGATAGTCGGCGATCCGCCGCAGGTTGCACTTGAAGTGCCCGTGGTAGACGAGGTCGAAGCGCACCAGCGTGGTGAACAGGCGCACATCCGCCTCGGTCAGGGTGTCGCCGCAGAGGTAGCGCTGGCGGGCGAGGCGGGCGTCGAGTTCGTCGAGCGCCGCGAACAGGGCGCGCGCCGCCTCCTCATAGGCCTCCTGCGTCGTGGCGAAGCCGGCCTTGTACACCCCGTTGTTGACGCGGTCGTAGACCAAGGCGTTGACGGCGTCGATCTCGCCGCGCAGCGCCTTCGGGTAATGGTCGCCCGGCGCGGCGCCGGCATCGTCGAAGGCGTGGTCGAACATCCGCAGGATCTCGGCGGATTCGTTGCTGACGATGGTGCCGCGCGCCTTGTCCCACAGCACCGGCACGGTGACGCGGCCGGTGTAGCGCGGGTCGGCCGCGGTGTAGACCTGGTGCAGGCAGCGCGCCCCGTGCAGCGGGTCCGGGATGACGCCGGGGCCGTCCTCGAAGGTCCAGCCATCCTCCAGCATCCGCCAGTGGACCACGGAGAGGCCGACCATCCCTTCCAGCTTCTTCCGCGCGCGCAGGATCAGGGTGCGGTGCGCCCAGGGGCAGGCCAGCGAGACATAGAGGTGGTAGCGCCCCGCCTCGGCCCGGAAGCCGCCCTCGCCGGAGGGGCCGGGGGCGCCGTCCGGCGTCACCCAGTTGCGGAAGGCGCTGTCCTTGCGCTCGAAGCGGCCGCCGGTCGATTTCGTGTCGTACCACTGGTCGCGCCAGACGCCATCCACCAACAGGCCCATGCGTGCTCTCCCTTCGCTCCTGGCACGGCAACGCGCGGGAGCGGCTTTCGGATGGCAGGAATGGCACGGGGGCTGGTTGGGGCGCCAGGATTCGAACCTGGGAATGGCGGTACCAAAAACCGCTGCCTTACCGCTTGGCTACGCCCCAGCAGGCTGACGCTCAGGCTGCTCGGCTGCTGAATAAAGGGGTTGCCCCCCCGCCGTAAAGCCCCCTCCCCACCGCCACCAGGCAGCCGGCAGGTGGCCGGCGGCGCGGGCCGCCCCGGCGGGGCTGGCGAACAGGCCGAAGCAGGTGGCGCCCGAGCCGCTCATCCGCGCCAGCAGGCAGCCGGGCAGCGCGCGCAGCGCCGCCAGCACCTCGGCCACCGCCGGGCAGAGGCCGATGGCCGCCGCCTCCAGGTCGTTGCCGCAGGCGGCCAGGCCGCGCGCCATGCCGGCGGCGTCCGGCCAGGACTCCGGCAGCGCGGCCGCGGCCGAGAAGCCGCCCCGCCGCGCCTTGAACACCGCCGGCGTGGCGAGCGGGATGCGCGGATTGGCCAGCACCAGCCCCGCCGCCGGCAGGGCGGGCGCGGCGGAGAGCAACTCCCCCACCCCGCCCATCCGCGCCGCGCGGCTGTCGAGGCAGACCGGCACGTCGGCGCCGAGGCGCGCGGCCAGCGGCGCCAGCCGCGCCGTGCTCCAGCCCAGCCCCCAGGCGCGGTTCAGCAGGCGCAGCGCCGCGGCGGCATCGGCCGAGCCGCCGCCGATGCCGGAGGCCACGGGCAGGTGCTTCTCCAGCACCAGCCGCCCTTCGGGGGCACGGCCGGCGGCCTCGGCCAGCAGGCGGGCGGCGCGCAGCACGAGGTTGTCCGGCTCGGCCGCCAGGGCGCCGGCCTCCGGCCCCTCCAGCGCCAGGGCGAGCGGGCCGCCGGGGTGGTAGCGCAGCGCATCGGCCGCGCCGGCGAAGGCGGCGAGGCTGTCCAGCAGGTGGTAGCCATCCGCGCGCCGGCCGGTGACGTGCAGGTGCAGGTTGATCTTGGCCGGGGCGGTCTCGGCCAGCGGCGTCTCCGGCACCGTCAGCGCGGCGTGGTGGCGGGGGTGGAGGCGGCGGGGGTGGCGGCCGTGTCCAGCCCGTCGCGCAGCTTGGCGGCGATGCGCGGCGCGTCGCCCGGCTCCGGCTCCAGCGTCAGGGCGCGGCGCCACTGGTACTGCGCCTCCACCCGCCGGCCGGCGGCCCAGTAGACGTCGCCCAGGTGGTCGTTGATGACGCTGTTGCGCGATTCCAGCTCCACCGCCTTCTCCATCCAGCGGATCGCCGCCGGCAGGTCGCCCAGCTTGTAGAGCGCCCAGCCCAGGCTGTCGGCGATGTTGCCGTCCTGCGGGCGCAGCTCGGCGGCGCGTTCCAGCATGGCGCGCGCCTCGGGCAGCCGCGTGCCATGCTCCACCCAGGTGTAGCCCAGGTAGTTCAGCACGTAGGGCTGCTCGGGCGAGAGCGCGAGGGCGCGCTGGAAATCGGCCTCCGCCTGCTCCCAGCGGCCGGCGCGCTCCAGCGCGATGCCGCGCGCGTAGAACAGCGGCCAGTGCTCCCGCCCCGGCTGCGGCACCCGCGCCAGGGCGGCGGTGTAGGCCTCGGCGGATTCGGCCCAGCGCTCGCGGCCGCGCAGCAGGTCGCCCAGCCGCGCCTGCGGCTGCAGCGATTGCGGGCGCTGCTCGGCCAGGCGGCGCAGCGTGGCGATCGCCTCCTCCGGCCGGTCCAGCCGGTCCAGCAGCGTGGCGCGGCGCAGCGCCACCAGCGGCGCCAGCGGGTCGTCCCGCGGCACGTCGCGCAGCACGGCCAGCGCGCTCTCCGGGTGGCGCTCCTCGGCCAGGGCGTCGGCGGCGAGCAGCATGGCGGGGGCGAAGTCAGGGCGCAGGCGCAGCGAGAGGCGGGCCAGCAGCAGCGTCAGGTCCGGCGCCGCCTGGCCGCGGAGCGCGCTGGCCAGCGCCAGCTGCGCCTCCGCCATGCCCTCCACGGCCGAGGCCACGGCGCGGCCGCGCAACAGGCGTCGCCGCTCCTCCGGCGTGCTGTACAGGGACAGTTCGTCGCCGCTGGCGGTGACGCTGTCCACCAGCCGCATCGCCTCCACGGACTTGCCGCCGCGCTCCAGGATGCCGGCCACCACCTGCACCAGCCGCAGGTTGAGGTCCGCCGTCTCGGCCAGGGCGATGCGGGCGAGCTGCTCCGCCTCGCGCGGGCGGTTGGCGAGGTCGGCGATCATGGCGGCGTGCAGCGCGGCCAGGCCGCGCAGGCGATTGCCCTCGATCTGCGGCCGCAGCGTGGCGAGCGCGGCATCGGTGGCGCCGCGCCCGGCCTGGGCCCAGGCCAGCAGCAGCGGCTGCAGCACCTGCCCCGAGCCGCCGCGCGGCATGGCGCGCAGCCGCGTCTCGGCCCGCTCCCAGCGCCCGGCCATGGCGTCGGCGCCGACCAGCAGCATGTCGGCCAGTTCGCTGCGCGGCAGGCGCCGGGCCAGCCGCACCGCCTCCGAGCGGCCATCGAGCACGGTGGCGAGGAAGGCGCGGTTCAGCACCTCCTCCTCCTCCGGCGCCAGGCGCAGCGCTTCCAGCAGCTGGTCGGCGGCGCTGGCGGTGTCGGTCTCGGCGGCGGCGAAGCGGCCGGCCAGATAGGCTCCGGCGGCGGTGATGCGGGGCGGCGCGCCGGCCCCGGGCGGGGCGGCGGCATCGGGCGCCCCGCCTGCCGCGCATCCGGCGAGCAGGGCGGCGGCCAGCAGGGCGAGGCGACGCGGGGAGACGAGCATGACCATGCCCTGCAGCCTAGAACCTTTTCGCTCTTGCGGGAAACGCTTCGGAAAGCTTGGGCGTGACAGTCATGGCGGAACCTGCCGCGGCATGGCAGGATCGTTGCGACGGCAGGACGGCCGCCCGCCGCCCGCCGCCCCATCGACGACTCCGTGGAGGACCCCCTCATGCGTGCCCTGATGGCCGCGCTGGCCCTGTGGCTGGCCGCCGCCACCCTCTCCCCCGCCGCGGCGCAGAACCGCTTCTGGCTGGTCAACCAGTCCGGCCAGACCATCGAGAGCGCCTACGTCTCCCCCTCGCGCCTGAGCAACTGGGGGCCGGACATCCTCGGCCAGTCCGTGCTGCCGCCGGGCGAGCAGGTGCATGTGACGCCGCAGGCAAGCGACTGCGTGCTCGACATCCGCGTCCGCTACCAGGGCGGGCGCGAGGAGGAGCGGCGCAACGTCAACGCCTGCAGCCTCTCGCGCGTGGTGTTCGGCAATGGTGGCGGCGCGGGGGCCACGGTGCGCAACGGCGGCGGCGGCGCGGGCGGCAGCGTCTCGCGCGCCGCGGGCGACCCCTCCTTCAGCTTCGTCAACCGCACCGGCTCGGTCATCCGCGAGCTCTACGTCTCGCTCAGCACCGAGCGGAACTGGGGACGCGACCGGCTGGGCGACGAGACGCTGGACCCGGGCAGCGACCACTGGGTGGAGCTGCCCTCCGGCCGCAGCTGCACGGTGGACATGAAGGTGGTCTACGCCAACGGCCAGTCGCAGGAGCGGCGCGGCATCGAGACCTGCTCGCGCGCCGATTACGGCTGGCGCTGAGGCGGCACGGGCCGGGGGAGATGCCCCCCGGCCCGCGCGGCGGCGTCACATGCCGCCGATGTAGTTCGGCCCGCCGGCGCCTTCCGGCGTGCACCAGTCGATGTTCTGGTCCGGGTCCTTGATGTCGCAGGTCTTGCAGTGCACGCAGTTCTGCGCGTTGATCACCAGGCGCGGCTCGCCCTCCTCGGCGCCCACCGCCTCGTAGACGGCGGCCGGGCAGTAGCGCGATTCCGGGGAGCGGTAGGTCTCCCAGTTCACCGGGCGCCACTTGGCCGGGTCCTTCAGCTTCAGGTGCGCCGGCTGGTCCTCCTCGTGGTTGGTGTTCGACAGGAACACCGAGGAGAGGCGGTCGAAGGTCAGCTTCCCGTCCGGCTTGGGGTAGGCGATCTTCTCGGACTGTGCGGCGGGCTTCGTCGCCTTGTGGTCGTAGTGGTGCGGCAGCGTCCAGGGCGCCTTGCCGCGGAACAGGTAGGTCTCCAGCGCCGCGTTGACCATGCCGCCATACAGCCCCCACTTGGCGAAGCCGGGGCGGATGTTGCGGACGGAGGAGAGCTCCTCCCACACCCAGCTCGCGCGCAGCGCCTCGGGGTAGCTCTCCAGCACCGGCGGCGCGGCCTCGTCGGCCAGGGCGGCGGCGGCGGCCTCGGCGGCCAGCATGCCGGTCTTCATCGCGGTGTGGGTGCCCTTGATCTTGGGCACGTTGAGGAAGCCCGCCGTGTCGCCGATCAGCGCGCCGCCCGGGAACACCAGCTTCGGGATGGATTGCAGCCCGCCCTCGTTCAGCGCGCGGGCGCCGTAGGCGATGCGCTTGCCGCCCTCCAGCATCTTGCGCACCTCGGGGTGGGTCTTGAAGCGCTGCATCTCGTCGAAGGGGGAGAGCCAGGTGTTGGGGTAGTCGAGCCCCACCACGAAGCCGATCGAGACCAGGTTCTCGCCCAGCATGTAGAGCCAGGCGCCGCCATAGGTGTCGCTCTTCAGCGGCCAGCCGACGGAGTGCCATACCTTGCCCGGCGTGTGCCGCTCCTTCGGGATCTCCCACAGCTCCTTGATGCCGAGGGCATAGGTCTGCGGCTGCACGCCCTCGCGCAGGCCGAAGGTCTCGTGCAGGCGCTTGGTCAGCGAGCCGCGGCAGCCCTCGCCGAACAGGGTGTAGCGGGCGCGCAGCTCCATCCCCGGCTGGTAGTTCGGCCCTTCCTCGCCCTCGCGCGTGATGCCCATGACGCCGGCGACGACGCCGCGCACCACGCCCTCCTCGATGATCGTCTCGGAGGCGGCGAAGCCCGGGTAGATCTCGACGCCCAGCGCCTCGGCCTTCGCCCCCAGCCAGCGGCAGACATTGCCCAGGCTGACGATGTAGTTGCCGTGGTTGTTCATCTGCGGCGGCGTCGGCAGCTTGTAGGCCTTCGTCTCGGTGAGGAACATGAAGCTGTCCTCGCCGGCGGGGGTGGCCAGGCCTGGCGGATCGTCGCGCCAGTCGGGCAGCAGCTCGTCGAGCGCGCGCGGCTCGATCACCGCGCCGGAGAGGATGTGGGCGCCGACCTCCGAGCCCTTCTCCACCACGCAGACCGCCGCCTCCGGCGAGAGCTGCTTCAGCCGGATCGCCGCCGCCAGCCCCGCCGGGCCGGCGCCGACGATCAGCACATCGAATTCCATGCTCTCGCGCTCGGACACCTTGCCGTTCTCCCTTTGTCGTCCCGCGTTCAGCGCCTTAGCCCGATCGCGGGTTGCGCGGAACCCCATCGCGCCCCGATATGGCGGGAGCCATGAACGCCGCCCCCCGCGACCTCTCCGAGACCGAGGCCCTGCTCGCCGCGCTGCGGCTGCAACTGGACTGGGGCGCGGACGAGGCCCTGGCCGAGGCGCCGCTGGACCGGCTGGCCGCGCCGCCGCCCCGCCCCTCTGCCGCCCCGGACGGCATGGCCACCCCGGCGCCCGCGGGCCCGCCGCCGCCACGG